>JAITPL010000184.1 GCA_031289445.1 Tannerella sp. | reverse complement strand
GTGCCGTCCGCGCTCGACGATGGCGCCTTCGTGGAGCACGCATATCTCGTCGGCATTGCGGATGGTCGAGAGGCGGTGCGCTATGACGACGGTTGTGCGGTTGCGCATAAGGTTTTCGAGGGCTTCCTGCACAAGGCGCTCGGATTCGGTGTCGAGAGCCGACGTAGCCTCGTCGAGAATCAGCACCGGCGGATTCTTCAGTATGGCGCGGGCTATGCTGATGCGTTGCCGCTGACCGCCGGAGAGCTTGCAGCCGCGGTCGCCGATATTGGTCTGATAGCCGTTCTCGGAAGCCGCGATGAAATCGTGCGCGTTGGCAATGCGGGCGGCCTCTTCGACTTCCTGCGGCGTGGCCTGCTCGACGCCGAAGGCGATGTTGTTGAAGAAGGTGTCGTTGAAAAGGATTGCTTCCTGATTGACGTTGCCCATCAGCTCGCGCAAATCGTGCAGCGAGGTCTCGCGCACATCTACTCCGTCGATGGCAATCACGCCCCTGTCCACATCGTAAAACCTCGGCAGCAGGTCAACGAGCGTGCTCTTGCCTGAGCCTGACTGCCCTACCAGCGCTACGGTCTTGCCTTTGGCGACTTTCAGGTTTATGCCCCTGAGCACCCACTCGGCGCCGTACTTGAACCAGACGTCGTTGTAGGTTATGTCTTCGTTGAAAGTTACCGGTCGCGGATTTGCGGGCGACTTGATATTGGTTTCGGCGGCAAGTATCTTATCTACCCGCTCGACCGAGGCCAGACCTTTCTGAATGGCGTAAGAAGCCTTGCTCAGGTCTTTGGCGGGGTTGATGATGCTGTAGAAGAGCACCAGATAGTAGATGAAGGTGGAAGCGTCGATAGGGCTGTTGTTGCCGAGAATCAGCGTCCCGCCGTACCAGAGAATGACGACGATGGTGGCCGTGCCGAGAAACTCGCTGGCAGGATGCGCCAGCTGCTGACGGCGGTAGATGCGGTTGGTGGTATGCCGAAACTCTTCGCCGGCAGCCTCGAATCCCTGACGTATCTTCTTTTCGGCATTGAAGGCCTTTATGATACGCAGTCCGCCAAGCGTCTCTTCAACCCTGCTCATCAGCGCTCCCCACTGGTTTTGCCCCAGCAGGGACTTTTTCTTCAGAGCCTTGCCGACCTGTCCCATTACGTAGCCCGCAACCGGCAGCAGGATAAGGACGAAAAGCGTCAGCTGCCAGCTGATAATCAGCATGGCGACAAGGTAAATCGTAATCATGATGGGGTTTTTGAACAGCATGTCGAGCGAACTCATGATAGAGGTTTCAATCTCGTTGACGTCGCCCGAAACGCGGGCAATGATGTCGCCTTTGCGCTCTTCCGAGAAGAAACTCAGCGGCAGTTCGGTAATCTTGCGGTTGATGCTGTTGCGGATGTCTCTCACTACGCCTGTGCGGATAGGTATCATGGTGTAGAAGGCCAGATACATTGTCAGCACCTTTAAAAGCACTATCACAATCATTCCCAGGCCGATTGCAATCAGCGCGAAAGAGCCGCCGCGAGTGTCTATAAGGTTGTTGATATACCAGTAGAAGTTGTTTTTAACCGCTTCGCCGACAGTATTCAACCACTCGCCCGAAGCCGACTCAAACGACCATTCCATATAGGAATAGACCTTTTTGTCAACCTTGAAAAGTATCTCAAGGATAGGCATAATCAGGACGAACGAGAACACGTTGAAGATAGCCGACAAAATATTAAACACAACGTTCATTTGCAGATACTTCTTGTAAGGCGGCACAAACCGCCGCAAAACCTTGATAAAGTCTTTCATTATAACTTTTTTGTTTTTAATTTCTTTTCTGTTGATATTAATCTCATATAAATAATCAAGGATTGACCGGTTACCTTCTCGCCGTTGCGGGCGCTGCCTTCCTGTCACTGCGAGGCGCTACCTTTCCGTCATTGCGAGGCACGAAGCAATCCATTTCCAATTTCCATTTTCCAATTTCTACTTTCTATCTTCTACCTTCTATCTTCTACTTTCTACCTTTATTTCAGTTCCGGGTAGCTTATTCGCGTATGATAGATAGTTTTGAGTCTTTCGAGGAAAACGCTTTTGATAACCCCGATATCCTTGAAAGTCAGAGGCGCGTTGTTAAGCAGACCGTCGGCAATCTGACTGTCTATTATCTTGTCAATCCGTGCCTTGATGCTCTCGTCGGTATATTCGGGCAGACTGCGCGACGCTGCTTCTATCGAATCGGCCATCATCAGCAAAGCAGTCTCTTTAGTAGAGGGGTTGGTGCCGGGGTACGTGAAATCTTCCACCGAGACCGGCACATTCGGAAACTCGTTGCGGAAAGAGTTATAGAATGATTTGGTGATACCTTTGCCGTGATGTGTGGGAATAAACTCGATAATATCCTTCGGCAGCCCTTCTTTTTCGGCAAGTTTGACGCCTTCGGCCACATGCGCTATAATTTTCTGGGCGCTCTCTTTGAGCGACAGTTTGTTGTGAGGATTTTCCATTCCGTTCTGTTGATTTTCGGTGAAATACACCGGGTTATACAGTTTGCCGATGTCGTGATACAGAGCGCCGGTACGTATCAGCTGGGCATTGGCGCCAACCTTTTGAGCCGCTTCGGAAGCCAGGATAGATACTTGCAGCGAGTGCTGGAAAGTGCCCGGCGCCTCCTCCGACAGCCGTTTGAGCAACGGAGTATTGATGTTCGACAGCTCTACCAGAGTGATGGGCGAGATATATCCGAAAATCTTTTCAAGGATATAGATAAGAACGTAGGAGAACATCAGCAGTATAAAGTTGATGCCGAAATAGAGCATCATATCCCAGTTTATCTTGCCGAAGCTGCTTTCCTGAAACAGCGCCAGACTAAGGTAGAGAATGGCGTAGGTGAGGGCTACAAGCAGCGAACAGCCGAAGAGTTGCGAGCGTTGCGAGAGGTCTTTGAGGCTGATTACCACCACTATGCCCGCCATGGATTGAAGCAGCAGGAACTCGTATGGAAACAGGGCTGTCAGCGAACATATAATGACGGTAACAAGATGCGTAAACAGGGCTGTGTGCGAGTCGAAAAAGATGCGGATAACGATGGGGATAATCGCGAAAGGCAGTATATAAATGTTGAGCAGACTGTATTTGACGCATATTTCCGAGAGTAAGCATGTGGAAAGCACGCAGAGCAGAAAGAAGGCGAGGTCTTTGTAAGAGTAGAAAATTTTCCTGTAGAAGGTTTTGAAATAAAACCCCAGACAGATCAGAATGGCAAAAATAAGTATGAACTGTCCGATGAATATTATGTTGTGCCGCTGTGTGCCGCCCGATTTGGCCTCATAGACGGTCTTGAGCGAGCGCAGTATGCTATAAATATGAGCGTCAATCACTTCGCCCCTATCGACAATCCGTTCGCCTTCCTGCACCATGCCGTTCGACAAAGGCAGATGCTGCAAGCGGTCGTCGAGTATCTTGGCAGATGTTTCGGGGTCGTAAATCAGGTTTTCGGCCAGAAACTCGTTGATATTACACTCTGCAAGCCTGTCGTTCTTCACGTGTGCGGGCGCTTTGTCGATAATCGTCTGGTAGGCGGTCTTTACGGAGTGGATTGTCGCCAGATTGCGCACTTCGGCCATGCTGTTGGTGAGCACGTTGATGCGCTGTCGGTTTTCCTTTTTCATATCGTCGAGGTCGGCTGTCGAAGCTATACCTGCGCGATAAATATTCGTCAAACTGCGGTCTATATAGTCGAGCACGACAGTCGAAATGCCCTGCTCGGCGAGCATCGACTTGTGGAACGACCATTCTTCGAGTCTCACCCGCTCGTCGTCATCGTTGAAGCGGAAATAAGGCTCGAACTTTTTGCGTATGCTGTCTTTGGCGGCCTCAATCTCGCTCGCTTCCTTGTAAACAGGGAAGTCGTGAGGCGCCGTAAGCAGTCCGTACTGCCATGGTTTGCCTTCGTGGAATTGATAGCGAAACTTGCCTTCGCGAGGCGCAAAGAATACTATCAAAAAGGCTGTCAGCAACACGCATAAGAAAGATATGACTGTTGTTTTTTTCATCTTTTTGCTTATAAATTTCGGGCGAAGTTAGATAAAAAAATTAAGATTAGAAAAAAAAACGCTACTTTTGCGGAATTTATTATAATACCGAAACATTAATTTATGTCAGAAAGTAAAGTAAGAGTGCGTTTTGCGCCCAGTCCTACCGGCCCTTTGCATATCGGAGGCGTGCGGACGGCGCTGTATAACTACCTCTTCGCTAAACAACAAGGCGGAGACCTGATTTTGCGTATCGAAGATACCGATTCACAGCGTTTTGTGAAAGGGGCTGAGGAATATATCGTTGATTCTTTCAAGTGGCTTGGAATCAAGTTCGATGAAGGAGTAGGTTTTGGCTACAGCGAGGCCTATGGCCCTTATCGCCAGAGCGAGCGCAAGGTCGTCTATCACAAGTATGTTGAACAGTTGCTTGAGGCGCGGTTGGCATACATCGCCTTCGATACGCCCGAAGAGCTTGAAGCAAAGCGTCGCGAGGCGCCCAATTTTCAGTATGACGCCTCTACAAGGATGCAGATGCGCAACTCGCTGACTATGACCGCCGGCGAGGTGCAGTCGCTTATCGACCGCGGCGAGCGTCATGTAGTACGGATAAAGGTTGAGCCGGAGGAACAGATACACGTAACCGACCTGATACGCGGCGACGTCGTTTTCAACTCTTCCGTAATCGACGACAAGGTGCTGTACAAGTCAAGCGATAATTTGCCTACCTATCATCTTGCCAACGTTGTTGACGACCATTTGATGGATATAACCCATGTCATACGCGGGGAAGAGTGGCTTTCGAGTGCGCCTTTGCATGTTTTGCTCTATCGCTATCTGGGTTGGGAGCAGACCATGCCTGCCTTTGCGCATCTGCCCTTGCTGCTCAAGCCCGAAGGAGGCGGCAAGCTTAGCAAGCGCGACGGCGACCGGCTCGGTTTCCCTGTCTTTCCGCTCGAATGGCGCGACCCTGTGAGCGGAGAGCTTTCGACCGGCTATCGCGAAAGCGGCTATCTTCCCGAAGCGGTAGTCAACTTTCTCGCCCTGCTGGGATGGAATCCCGGCAACGATCAGGAACTGCTGAGCGTGGACGAGATGATACGGTATTTCGACCTCGGCCGTTGCAGCAAGAGCGGAGCCAAGTTCGATTACGAGAAAGGCAAGTGGTTTAATCACCAGTATATACAGAAACGCTCCGACAGGGAGATAGCCGGTATGTTCACGCCTGTTCTGGCCGAACACGGTATTGATAATCCCGACTTGTCGTACGTCGAAAAAGTAGTCGGTCTGATGAAGGAGCGCGTGAGTTTCGTGCGCGAGCTGTGGGATTTGACCTATTATTTCTTCATAGCCCCTGTGGAATATGACGAGAAAACGAAGAAGAAACGCTGGAAAGAGGATAGCGCGGCGCAACTGACCGAGCTGGTCGATGTGCTTGCCGTCCGCGAGCCTTTCGACGTAGAAGGCACCGAAGAGTACGTCAAGGCCTGGATAGAGAGCAAAGGCTACAATCTCGGCAATATCATGAATGCCGTGCGGCTGACGCTGGTAGGGCAGGGCATAGGCCCGCAGATATTTCACCTCACCGAAGCTATCGGTAAGGATGAGACCATACGCAGAATCAAACGAGCTATTGAAATTTTAGGCTGACAAGCAATGAGATACATTTATACAATAGTCTTACATCTATACGCATTCTCCGTAGAACTTGCATCATTCTTCAATCGCAAGGCTCGAATGACGCGCATAGGCCAATGGTTTACCAATCGCATATTGCGAAAGGAGATTGACCGCGAGGCTAAATATGTGTGGTTTCATGCGGCCTCTCTGGGCGAGTTCGAGCAGGGACGCCCGATGATGGAGGCTATCCGCGAACGCTTCCCGCAATATAAGATACTGCTTACATTCTTCTCGCCTTCAGGCTACGAGGTGCGCAAGAACTACGAGGGCGCGGACATTATCTGCTACCTGCCTTTCGATACGCCTTACAAGGTCAAGAAGTTCCTCTATCTCGCCAACCCCTGCATAGCTATCTTTATCAAATACGAGTTTTGGCTCAATTATCTGACCGAACTGCAAAGGCGGGGCGTCAAGACCTATATCGTCTCGGCAATATTTCGCCCCAGCCAGCTGTTTTTCAGGTGGTACGGCAAATGGTATCGCGATGCGCTGCTCTGCTACGAACGGCTATTCGTGCAGGACGAGGCCTCGAAAAAATTACTTTCGGATTATGGGATAAATAATGTGAAAGTATGTGGAGATACGCGCTTCGACCGTGTGATAGAGATACAGCAGAACGCGCGTCTGATGCCCGAAATAGAGTCGTTTGCCACCGACGGCAAAATTATCCTCGTGGCAGGCAGTTCATGGCCTGAAGACGAGGAGATAATCATCCCCTACTTCAATGCTCATCCCGAAACCAAACTGATTATTGCGCCTCACGAGATTCATCGCGAACATCTGCTTTACATACAATCGCTGCTCAATCGTCCGTCGGTACGGCTCTCGGAGGCTACTCCCGAATCGCCGAGCATATCCGACTGTATTATTATCGACAGCTTCGGCCTCCTTTCGGCAATCTACCGGTACGGACACATTGCTTACATAGGCGGCGGATTCGGCAGAGGTATTCACAACACTCTCGAAGCGGCAGTCTATGGCATACCTGTAGTTTTCGGGCCTAAATACCAGAAGTTCAAGGAAGCAAGGGATTTGATAGCTTGCGGCGGAGGATTCTCGATAGACAACCGCACGGCCTACAACGACCGGATGGATTGTTTCATCACCAATCCCGAAGAAAGAGCCTTGTCGGGCAAGCGGGCAGGTGATTTCGTGCAAAACAACAGCGGCGCAACCGAGAAGATACTCAACGAGTTGTTTTATCCGTAAGAGCTTGACCCCAAAGCACACAGATGACGCAGATAATCATGATTAACGCGGGGCTTGTTCCGCAAGCGGAACTGCATTATCCTGCGAAAATCCATTAAATCTGCGTCATCTGCGTACCGATTAACTTTTGAGACGCCTTTCTACAGTGCTTTCTTGCGGTTGCCGTAACGGCTCATGAACTTATCGACGCGGCCTGCGGTGTCAACCAGCTTGGCCTTGCCGGTGTAGAACGGATGAGACGTGTTGGAAATCTCAAGTTTGATAAGCGGGTAAGTGACGCCGTCGATATCAATAGTCTCCTTAGTGTTAATCGTCGAGCGGGTGATGAACGTCTCTTCGTTCGACATGTCTTTAAATGCTACCTTACGGTAGTTTTTTGGGTGAAGATCTTTTTTCATTGCTTTATCTGTTTTATTATTAAAATCGTTAGAAAAATCCTTTTTTCGGGCTGCAAAGATAGTGATATTTTTTCTAATTCAAAAAAATCCGATGAAAAAACTTTTCCCGATTCATATTTTTTTTGTACTTTTGCAGCGGTTTTAGAAATCATTAATCATTAAAATATTTAGAACAATGGTCAATTACAAAGATTTAGGATTGGTGAACACCCGCGAGATGTTTGCCAAAGCAGTGAAGGGGGGTTATGCAATCCCCGCGTTCAACTTCAATAACATGGAGCAGATGCAGGCTATTATTCAGGCAGCAAGCGAGACTAATTCGCCTGTTATCCTGCAGGTATCGAGCGGAGCACGCAAGTACGCCAACCAGACGCTACTGCGTTACATGGCCGAAGGCGCCGTTGCTTATGCCAAGGAGCTTGGTTGCGAGAAGCCGCAGATAGTACTGCACCTCGACCATGGCGATACTTTTGAGTTGTGCAAGAGCTGCATCGACATGGGTTTTTCGTCTGTGATGATAGACGGCTCGCATCACTCTTTTGAAGACAACATCGCTCTGACGAAGAAGGTTGTCGAGTATGCCCATCAGTTCGACGTTACCGTCGAGGGCGAGCTGGGAGTGCTGGCAGGCGTTGAGGACGACGTGGTAGCCGAGCATCACACCTACACGCAACCCGAAGAAGTCATCGAGTTTGTCGGCAAGTCGGGCTGCGATTCGCTTGCCATCTCTATCGGCACATCGCATGGCGCCAACAAGTTTACACCCAAACAATGTACCCGCGACGCCGAAGGTCGCCTTGTACCTCCGCCGCTGGCATTCTCTATCCTCGAAGCCGTTGAAGAGAAGTTGCCCGGTTTCCCTATCGTGCTGCACGGCGCTTCATCGGTTCCGCAAGAAGAGGTCGAGACTATCAACAAGTACGGCGGCGCTCTCAAGGATGCTATCGGTATCCCCGAAGACCAGTTGCGCAGAGCTGCCAAATCGGCCGTCTGCAAGATAAATATCGACTCCGATAGCCGTCTGGCTATGACGTCGGCTATCCGCAAGACTTTCGTCGAAAGCCCCGCAGAGTTCGATCCGCGCAAGTATCTCGGCCCGGCTCGCGAGAACGCAAAGAAACTGTATATCCACAAAATAAAGGATGTATTAGGCTCGGAAAACAAACTGTAGCGTTCCTTCAAAGCATCGTTTGACTCTTTGAGAAACAAAATCGACTCTTTGAGGATCGAAATCGGGTCTTTGAGAAACAAATTTGACTCTTTGAGAATCGAATTGAATAAATAACATAAAGTTTTGTCGTAAAGTTTTTTTTTCAAGGGGATTGCGGATTTTTCCGTACTCCCCTTGTTTTTGCCGGACGAGGATAAAAATCATCCATTGTAAATTAAAATGTATATATTTGCATCCTAATTACAAACAAAAATTATTATGAAACAGTTCTTCAAAATGTTCTTCGCTTCCATTCTGGGAGTGTTTATTGCTACCGGCTGCCTAGTGCTGCTGGGCATAGTCATGTTGGCAGGCATGGTTGCCTCCCTCGATTCGTCGTCAACGGCATATATCCCCAAGGCAGGCGAAAAGGTGCTCAAGCTGTCGCTTGCAGGCGCTATCTCCGAGACCGCCCCTTCCAACCCTTTCGGCGCTCTTCTCTCCCAAAACGAATCCCTCTCCTTAAAGGATATCCTGACTGCGATTGACGTAGCCAAAGAAAGCGACCATATCAAGGGTATCTATCTTGACGGCTCGGCGGTATCTACCGGCTGGGCTAACAGAGACCTTATACGCCGTAAACTCCTCGACTTCAAGCAGAGCGGCAAGTTTATCGTCGCTTATGCCGACAACTATACGCAGGGCGGCTACTATCTGGCCTCGATAGCCGACAAGGTGTTCCTCAACCCTCAGGGAGCGATTATATTAAACGGCCTCTCCTCGTCGGTAACATTTTACAGGGGACTGTTCAAAAAAATAGGCGTAGAGTATGAAATATTCAAGGTCGGAACATACAAAGGCGCTGTAGAGCCTTTTATGCTTGACAAGTTCAGCGACGCCAATCGCGAGCAGATAAGCTCGTACCAGCAGTCGATATGGGACAACTTGACGGAGGATATAGCCGCTTCGCGCAATCTCACCGTCGATGGCGTCAATGCCATTGCCAATGAAGGAATGCAGTATCAAACAGGCGCAAAAATCATAGAGAAAGGTCTGGCCGACGAACTGAAGTATAGCGACGAAGTAGAAGACTATATCAAGGAGTTGGCCGGAATCGATGCCGATAAGAAACTGAAAACCATTGACGTATCCAAAGCGGTCAGGATGCAGAAACAGGACTGGAAGAAGAACGGTACGCAGATAGCTGTTATCTGTGCCGAGGGCGAAATCGTTTCGTCCGAGATGTCTTCATATCTCGGTAACAGCGCGGTAATCACCGAGAAATTTGCCGACGAGCTGGCCAAACTCAAGAAAGACGACAAAGTCAAGGCCGTAGTCCTGCGCGTCAACTCGCCCGGCGGCAGCGGCTTCGTATCCGAGCAGATATGGAAGCAGGTGCGCGACCTCAAGAAAGATAAGAAAATTGTAGTATCCATGGGTAATGTAGCCGCTTCGGGCGGATATTATATTGCCTGCGCCGCAGACAGGATTATAGCGGAAAAAAATACTATCACCGGCTCAATCGGCGTCTTCGGCATGATTCCTACTTTCGGAGGGCTGTACGACAAGTTAGACCTCACCACCGATGTGGTCAAGACTAACACCTTTGCCGATTTTGGAGACCTTGAGCGCCCGATGCGTACCGACGAAAAGGCTTTGCTACAGTCGTATATCGAGAATTTCTATGACGTCTTCCTGACACGTTGCGCCGACGGTCGGAGCAAATCCAAGGATGAAATCGACAAGATAGGGCAGGGCCGCGTCTGGACAGGCGAACAGGCTATCGGTTTAGGACTTGTTGACGAGATAGGCGACTTGGATCATGCCATCAAAGTGGCTGCCGAGCTGGCCGAGATTGAAGATTATAGCATCAAGACAGTCGAGACCTCGACCGACCCCATAAGCGAATATCTGAAAAAACAGATGGGCGATATCCGTTCATCCATTGTCAGGGAGGCGCTTGGCGAGGACATCCGACTGTTCAACTCGCTCAAAGCCATCAAATACCGTCGAGGCGTTCAAGCGCTGTTACCACTTGAAGTAGAATATTAGTGTATCGCAAAAACAAAGTCTTTGTACGTTGCCTGCTCATGCCTTTTGCGCTGATTTATGGCTTTGTTACGGGGTTGCGTAACATGTTGTTTGACATCCGCGTGCTGCCTTCCGTCAAGTTTCCCATACCTGTTATTTGTGTCGGAAATATTGCCGTCGGCGGTACCGGCAAGACGCCAATCACGGAATATCTCGTCGCTCTGCTGCAAAAGCAGTATCGGGTGGCGACCCTGAGCCGCGGCTATAAGCGGCAAACGCACGGTTTCCGCATGGTTACAGCTACTTCGACCGCTGCGGAGGCGGGCGACGAAGCCTGCCAGATAAAAACTAAATTTCCTCGCGTCACCGTTGCCGTTGATGCCAACCGCCGTCGCGGGATACGCCGACTGCTCGCTCTGCCGACAGACGAACGCCCGGAGGTCATACTGCTCGACGACGCCATGCAGCATCGCTATGTCGCGCCCTCGCTCACTATAATGCTGACCGAGTACGACAATATGTTCTACGAAGATACTCTGCTGCCCGCAGGCTCGCTTCGCGAATATGCGCATGCCGTGTATCGCGCCGATATTGTCATAGTTACGAAGTGTACAGGACTTATCAAACCTATTGATTTGCG
>JAITPL010000162.1 GCA_031289445.1 Tannerella sp. | reverse complement strand
TATCTGGCGCACGCCTATTCCGGCATCCACGAGGATGCCGAACGATTGTGTTCCGAGGAAGTAGCAGTTACCGCTACTTCCGCTGGCCAGGCTTAAAAAAAACATCTTTTCCATATTTTAAATAACAGTTTGTGTTCATATTATATTGTACAAAGAAGAAGAGACGGGGAAGGCGCCCCGTCTCTCTACAACTTGGAAGTACAATAATTATACTTTTTTAGGAGTATTACTCTGTCGCCTTAGTTTTCTCTTCCGTAGCTTCTATCGGAGTTTCCTTTACTGTAGCTTCCGGAGCTTCCTTAGTTTCCTCTGCCGGAACTGCCTTAGTTTCCTCTACTGTCGTTTCCGTAGTTTCTTCTGCCGGGACTTCTTCAGTTTCCTTAGTTTCCTCAGTTTCCTCTACTGTCGTTTCCTTAGTTTCCTCTTTCGAAACTTCTGTCGTTTCCTCTTTCGCAACTTCCGTCGCTTCAATAGCTTTCGCTTTTACCGCCTTTTCCGCTGCAACTTTCTCAGCTCTTTCCGCTGCTGCTGCTTCGGCTTTAGCTCTTGCTTCGGCGGCGATGTCGGCTCTTTTCTTCGCTAGTTCTGCTGCTTTAGCCTTGTTGACCTCCTTTTCAGCGTCGAGTAGCTCTTTGGTTGACGACTTTTTCTGCTCTCTCAGCGTGTCCTTAACCTTCTGTAGGGACGTTTTCTTGTTGTTAAGCCACTCCTCGAAGCGTTGCTCGGCGGTAGCTTCATCGAATGCGCCTTTCTTGACGCCTTCAAGCAGGTGCTTTTTAAAGCACACTCCTTCGCGCGAAAGTATCATCCGTGTAGTGTCGCTGGGCAGTGCGCCAGTCTGTAGCCAGTACAAAGCCCTATCGAATTTCAAATCTATTGTAGCAGGATTAGTGTTCGGATTATAAGAACCTATCCTTTCAATAAACTTTCCATCACGTGGAGCCCTGCTGTCGGCGATTACGATCTGATAAAAGGCGTAGCTCTTACGACCGAATCTTTGCAATCTAATTCTTGTTGCCATCTTTGAATAATTTAATAAAACTTTGTTTTTAACATTTTTGAGGGCGCAAAGGTAAGCATTATTTTTCAATTACGCACCATCAATCGCTATTTTTTTTTCTTAGCCCAGTCATATTTGATCAAATAGTCGAAATCATTCTTGCATGAAAGGAAGATATCGCCACCTGTTTCCTGCTCTACTGTAAGGTCTTCGAGGCCGTTGGATACGGCTAACTCAAACAGTTTTTCGTAGGGTACATCGCCTTTGCCTACCTCGCAATAGCCCTGACCGCGTTTGAAATCCGTGGCGTGCCAGCTGAGGAAACGCCGGGGGTACTTGCTCATATATCCAAGGATATCGCCGCCGCCGTTTATCGTATGACCCATGTCCATCTGGAAGAAAACCAGCTTAGGGTCAGTGTTTTGCACAAGAAAATCGAGGATTACGTGGCCGCCCATCTCCTTAAACTCTGCATCGTGATTGTGGTATCCGAACTTCACGCCGCCTTTCTTGCATATTGTCCCGATTTTGTTGAACTGCTCGGCAAGCTGTTTCAGTTCGTCGATGTTCTTTGCCGGCAGCCACGACTGCACTAAATGCCGACCGCCTGCCGCTTTCATCTCCTCGGCGCCTTTACGCCAGTAGTCCCATTCTTTCGACTGGGTGTCGGCCGGCAGCAGTCCGCTTCCGCAATGAGTGCCCGACAGTTTCATGCCGACTTCGCTCAAGGCCTTGCTCGTTTCCTTCAGGGTTTTACCTAAAAACTTGCCGTCGTAGCCGTATGCTTCGGCATACTTATACCCTATATCCGCAAGTTTCTTCAGCGATCCGTTGAAGTCTTTCGTAATGTCTTCACGTATGCTGTACAACTGAATGCCGATGCGATTTGTCTGCTTCGATGCCATCGTCGAGAACGCTTCGGCTGTTAATGCTCCTGAATGCGTCGATTTGGCTGCCATCGCGGGTATCAATCCGCTGTATCCACAAGCCGTAAGCGCAAACATACTTTTACTGATAAAATTTCTTCTGTTCATAAATATTCATGTTTTATCCTGCAAATATACGACTTTTTTTTCATATCCTTCTCGATTATGAAAAAAATTATTACCTTTGTCCTCAAAATTTCCTTATTTATTAGTTTTATAAAGTCATGAAGAAAAATTTGATTATCACAGTTATGTTACTGTTTTCGTGCGCATTACAGGCGCAGGAGTGGACAACGCTTTTCAACGGCAAAGACCTGAAAGGCTGGAAGAAATTGAATGGCAAGGCTCCATTCGCAGTCAAGGACGGCGCTATCGTCGGTACCGCTACAGGAACGCATACATTCCTTTGTACCGAAAAGGATTATGGCGACTTTATCCTTGAGTTTGAGTTTAAGGTTGACGCCGGGCTTAACTCCGGCGTGCAGTTCCGCAGCGAGAGTAAAAAGACCTATCAGGACGGTCGCGTGCACGGTTACCAGTTCGAGATGGACCCCTCCGAGAGCGGCTGGTCGGGCGGCGTCTATGACGAGGCGGGGCGCGGTTGGCTTTACGGCCTTTCCGCCAATGTCAACGCTAAAAGCGCTCTGCGTCGCGGCGATTGGAACTCGGCACGCATTGAAGCTGTCGGCAACTCCATTCGCACGTGGATCAACGGCTATTCCTGCACTAACCTTTGGGATGACATGATCCCGCAAGGCTTTATCGGTCTGCAAGTGCACTCGGTCAACGCCGAGACCGCCAAGCAGGGACTGACGGCTGCATGGAAGAACATCCGCATCTGTACCAAGGATGTTGAAAACTATCGCCGCGCTACTACCATCCCCGAAATCAACACGGTTTTGAATACCATCTCGCCCGCAGAGGAAAAGGATGGATGGAAGCTGCTTTGGGATGGCAAGACTACTGACGGATGGCGGGGCGCCAAACTGACCGCATTTCCGTCCAAGGGTTGGGCTATCAACGACGGCATTCTCAGCGTCAAACCTTCGGGCGGCGCCGAATCGGCCAATGGTGGCGATATCGTTACCGTCAACGAGTACAAAAACTTTGTGCTCAGTGTGGATTTCAAGATAACGAAAGGCGCTAACAGCGGTATCAAGTATTTCGTCGATCCGGGGCTGAACAAGGGCGAAGGCTCTGCTATAGGCTGCGAGTTTCAGATTCTCGACGACAATAACCATCCGGACGCAAAAGCTGGCGTCAAGGGCAATCGTACTCTGGCTTCTCTCTATGATTTGATTCCTCCCGACCGCTCCGCCGCAGGCTATACCTTCAATGAAAGCGGCTTCAACACGGCAACCGTTATTGTGAACGGCAACCGCGTGCAGCATTTCCTGAATGGAGTGAAAACCGTTGATTACGTGCGCAATACTCCCGAATTTAACGCGCTTGTGGCTTACAGCAAATACAGGGACTGGCCGAATTTCGGTAATCCTGCGCAGGGGCATATCCTCCTGCAAGACCATGGCGACGAGGTATTTTTCAAGAATATCAAAATCAAGGAGGTTGCAGGTAATCAGTTGCCGCCGGAAGTAGGCGAGGCCTTCAAACTCGGCATTGCGGGATTTACTTTTGCCCGCTTCGGCACAGACCTCGACAAGGCTCTGGACGTAATGCAGAAACTTGATGTTAAATATCTGTGTATAAAGGATTTTCATCTTCCTCTCAACAGTACTGAAGAGCAAATCTCGGCTTTCCATGCCAAACTTGCATCTAAAGGAGTAACAGGTTATGCCGTGGGGCCTATATATATGAATACGGAGGAGGAAGTGGATCGCGCTTTCGAGTATGCAAGCAAGGTCGGCGTCAATCTGATTGTAGGCGTTCCGCTGCATAATCTTTTGCCTTACGTGGACAAGAAAGTGAAGGAGTACAACATGTTATATGCCATACACCTGCACGGTCCCGATATGCCGGACAAATATCCCGACGCCGACGATGTATGGAATAATGTCAAGGAGCTTGATCCGCGCATCGGAATGTGCCTTGACATCGGGCATGATACGCGCAACGGCAAAGATCCGGTTGCCGACCTGAAAAAATATCATAGTCGCGTGTTCGATATTCATATCAAGGACGTTACCGGAACAACCAAAGCCGGACGTTCGTTTGAAATCGGTCGCGGAGTGATCGACTTTCCCGCATTTGTAAGCACGTTGCGCGAGGTGGGTTATACCGGCTCATGCAGTCTCGAACACGAGCGCAATATGGACGATCCTTTTACCGGTATCGGCGAATCGATAGGTTATTTTCGCGCTGTTATTGAAATGACTAAATAATTGAAATGACTAAATAGTTGGGATGTGAAACTTGTCAATTTACTGATAATAAGTTTGTTGTCGATTAGTCTTCAAGCTCAGGTTTCGTTTGGAAAAGCTGAGAGGATTAATGACGAATGGTTGTTTAAGTTGGGACAACTCGCTGATGCGGAGGACTATAGCCGATGGCAAAAGATTGACCTGCCTCACGATTGGAGTGTGCGGGGTCAGTTAAGTCCTTCGCTTGCAAGCTGTACCGG
>JAITPL010000120.1 GCA_031289445.1 Tannerella sp. | reverse complement strand
TCCTCGCAAATAATAGCCGGATTTGGTTCCGGTTTTTGCCCGACTATTTGCTATATCATGCTTATAAGAACAAACGGATCAATTCGGGTTGTTACCGGCATCACTATGGTTACGATGGTGTATAACTCGCCGTTGAACAGGGATGTCCCGTTCTTGCACAAACTGTGAAAAAAACTTTTTTACTCCTCGCGCTTGTCAGTCTCAATATTTTTATGTACCTTTGCACCGTCTAAGAGGCGTCGATTATGCTGAACAGGCGAAACTAACATTTTATTAACTTAATACATTGACAATCATGAAGTTGAAAGCAAACAATTTGAACTGCTCGGCTACCGAGCCTGAGGCGGTCAGCAAGAATGAAGCTGACAGCCGGTATTCGTATTTTTTATTTAAACCGTATGATTTAGATTGGAGTAAGTAATTTAGAACGGTATTATTAAATTATTAATTAAATTGACAGATTATGAGATATAAAGTTTTAATTTTATTATTAGCATTTTTGACCATAAGCATAAACAGCGCTTTATGTCAAAATTTCCGGGCCAATACCAATGATAAAATTTATTGGAATGGCACTAAATATATGTGTAGCATTTCTCCGTTGTCACCTCTAACCGGATACAAATCTGTTTACAAAGAGCTGCCAAGTTGTGAAATAGAAAGTGCGTTACCTATTTTCCAAGATAAAAATTATTCCGCTTGGTGGGCAATTGTTGACAATAAGTTGTATTTGTTTGATATATTAAATATCTGCGGAGCAATTAGCAGCAAAGAAAATATTGAAAAATTCCTGAATGCGAAGTTTTCAAAAAATCCTCTTCCCGAATCGGCCAGAAAAGATGCGTACTTTAAAAATGGAGTTATTTATGCAGAGTGGTTTACAGGCATGATATCTATAAAGCGTTTACCAAAAAAAGCGAGTTTTATGATAGTGCATATAAAAAAGAACCATTCACCCACCTTTGGTTTACTAAAGGGAGCTTGATTAAATAAAAGATTGTGTCATGTATGTAATATGAAACGCATAGTTTTCCAATCAATCTCCGTACTTATTCCAGTATATAATTCGGAAGCTTTTACTACTGCACTTTTTTGAGTTTAGCGTATTTCAATAGCAGCGTTTTGGCGCCGAAATTGGTGAACGTAATCACTGCCTTGGCGTTCTCGTTCTTGCCTTCAAGAGTGCTTACCTCGCCCTCGCCAAACATCGTGTGTATGACCTTGTCGCCTACGCTGAAACCTCCAAGCGACTGCGCCTTATCCGACGATGACGACTCAGCATCCGTCTTTTGTACTCTGTCGGCTTTGCCTATCGAGCGGTAATTCGACTTGGAAGAAGATGGCGTCTTTTGCTCCGTTGCAAAGCCATACGCAGGTAACTCAATTTCGCCGCCAACATCGAGATATTGCTTCTCTATGTCTTCGAGAAAAAAACTTGGCATCGCGCTGTTAGTCTGCCCGTTGCGAAAGCGATTTTGCGCGAATGTGATGATGCAATTTTCCTGTGCGCGGGTTATGGCCACATAAAACAGACGGCGCTCTTCCTCTATGGCACGCTGACTGTCCATACTCATAGCCGAAGGAAACAAATCGTTCTCCATGCCGACAATAAAAACGTTGCGGAACTCAAGCCCCTTAGCCGCATGAACAGTCATCATGGAGACCTTGTCGGCGTTCTCGTCGCGGTCGTTGTCCTGGTCGGTAATAAGCGCCACTTCCATCAGGAAATCCGTCAGCGATACATCTTCCAAACCTTGCTCGCGGCGCATCGTAACAAACTGATTGATAGCGTTGAGCAACTCCTGTACGTTCTGCAAGCGGCCTATCCCCTCAACAGAGGTATCGTTGAACAAAACATCGCGGATACCGCTCTCTTTTATGACCTTTTCGGCTATCTCTACCGCCGTAGCCATGCGGTTGGCCTCAACAAATCCCTCAATCAACCGGCGGAAAAGCTGTATTTTGGTCTCTGTGCCTTTACTTATCGGCGCTTTGTATGCCGCCGGATTCGAGATGACAGCCCACAAACTCACATTGCCCGCCACAGCCGCCGCTTGCAGCCGGTCGAGCGTAGTGCCGCCTATCCCGCGCAAAGGATAATTGATAATACGCTTCATGGCTTCCTCGTCCTTTGGATTGATTATAACTCGCAGATATGCAATGACATCCTTGATTTCCTTGCGCTGATAGAACGACTGCGCTCCATAGACCTTATACTTAATCATTCGATTGCGCAAAGTCTCCTCCAGCACACGCGACTGGGCATTCGTGCGGTACAAAATCGCAAAATCCGAAAACGAATAACTGCCATCGTGCATCATATCAATTATTTTTGACGACACCATATATGCCTCGTCGTAATCGGAATACGACGACACAAGGACGATCTTGCTGCCTTTCTCCTTTTCGGAATAGACTGTCTTTTGTATCTGTTCTTTATTCTTGGTTATCAGACTGTTAGCCGCATCGACAATGTTTTGCGTAGAGCGATAGTTGCGCTCCAGTTTGAATACGCGGCAAGTCGGATAATTATCCTGAAAACGCAGCATGTTATCAATATTTGCACCTCGAAACGAGTAGATACTCTGCGCGTCATCGCCAACAACAAAAATGCGATGGTGATTCTCACATAAACGCCTTACTATCAGATGCTGCGCCAAGTTAGTATCCTGATATTCATCTACCAGCACATAGCGAAACTGATCCTGATATTTGCGCAACACCTCAGCATGGTCGCGAAAGAGAATATTCGTCTGTAGAAGCAGGTCGTCGAAATCCATCACGCCCGCATTATAGCAGCGGGCGCTGTAACGCTGATAAATTTCGCCTGTAAGAGGCACTTTCGAGCGATAATCGTAATCGCGGAATCCTTTGTCCTGAACGTATGCCTTACTCGTAACCAAGCCGTTTTTGGCATTCGAGATACGGCTATGTATCAGGCCGGGGCGATATACTTTTTCGTCCAGCTGCATCTCCTTGATAATGTCTTTAATCAGGTTTTTCGAATCGGTAGCGTCATAAATCGTAAAGTCGGAACTGTAACCTATATACCGCGCTTCACGACGCAGTATGCTACAAAAAATCGAATGAAAAGTACCCATCCAGAGATAGCGCGTAACATACTCGTCGGTAATGGCGGAAATACGCGCTTTCATCTCGCGAGAAGCCTTGTTAGTGAAGGTCAGGGCAAGGATTGTATGCGGCTGGTAACCGTTATCGAGCAAATGCGCTATCTTGTAGGTCAGTACGCGGGTCTTGCCTGAGCCTGCACCGGCAACGACGAGCGAAGGCCCGCCGTCGTAAAGCACCGCATCACGCTGATAATCATTCAGTTCCAATAAATAATCCTTCATGCTCAAAATTTAATAAACGAATAGTTATAACCTTCTTCACTGCTCAGAAGCAGACGCTTAGCGCTCAGATTGACGATAGTAAACGAACGCTGAGGGCCGTTAGGCGACTCCGGTTTTACATTCGCCCAATCCACAGGCCAGTCGTACAAGTCGGTATGCGCCATATTCAGCATTTCTATAGATAACTGCTTGTCTGTCTGACTCTTAAAGCCATAGAGCAACAGATATGTATCTTTCTGCGGATTATATATCTGGATGCCGAAAATAGATTGCGACTGAAAGTTGTACCACACAGTGTCAACCGTCTCGACCGCGCCGTTGCGCTCAACGGTTTTCAACTGCCACTTGCCTTCAAGCTGCGAAGGCATCCTGTCGCCACACGAAGCCAAGGCGACAAATGCAAAAAATAAACCTGAAATCCATCTCATATCTTTAACTAATATTTTAATAAACAACTTATTATGAAACATAAACCTTCATACAACACTTCCGGCAATCAAACTCAAGCCGCAACCGACTGTCGCCATGCTCAAGATAAAAAGGCTCCCGGTAGGGCGTTCTCGTCTTGTGATGCGTCGGACACCAGCCCAGACTGTATTTCAGGCAGTGCTTGGCAGTCATCACGGCGACGTTCTCGCGAGGCGCTTCCTCGAATGCAGGCTCTACAGCCTCGACGCCATGTCGAGTGTAAAACTCTACAGCCTCGCGATTATACGCATTCGCGGTATAATCAAGCCTCGACGCCGGATAATCTACAGCCTTTCGGTCATACTCCGAATGCTTGACGTAGAGACGGCGGTAACGTATCTTGCGGACAGTAGTCAGTCGCTCTAAAACCTCCCTTCGCATCTCGCTCAGAAGCGACGAAGGTACGAAATAATTTTCTTTTCCGCAAATATTTATCTCAAGCGCCTCAAACGGCGTATCGCCTAACTTGCCGAGTTGCAGGCGTATATTATCTGTCTGGGGCTTGCGGGCAATCTCTTTGGTAAACGGACGCAGAACGATAGCCCGCGCATCGGTCTCGTCGGTTGCAGTGAGAGCAAAACCTTCGGGATAATCCCCCCACTCCATCGTTACACCTATCCTGCGCTCAGCCGACGACCTCGACAGCAGAGTTTCAAACTCATGGTCGTAATTCCTGAATAACAGCGTTTTAGGTTGCAAGCGAGGCATTTGCTGCGGATATATGCGGTTAGCCTCCGCACGGTTTACGCGGAAGCCTTCCAAGTCGCCGCGTGCATTGAAAAACGTAAGTCCGTCGCCATTGTGCACAGGCTTCAATCCCGCTACGGTAAAGGTATTTCCCTTTATTTCCTTAACCCTGCCCATCGCCTCGCCTACCGACTTGGGCGTATCAAACGAACTGATATTAATATCGCGCCCATGCAGAAAATAGTTCGTGAAACCGCGATTGAACGACTTCGCCGGCTGCGGACTGAAAGTATATGCAGAGCGACCGGTCGAAGCCCTATAAAATGCAGGATTGGCGGCAAAGACAGCATCTAAACGCTGACGGTAATATGCAGTGATATTTTTGATATACGATACATCCTTCAAGCGCCCTTCTATCTTGAACGACACGACGCCTGCCCGCATCAGCGCTTCGAGGTCGTCGGCACAATTCATATCCTTTAGCGAGAGATAATGCTTGTCGGCGCCAATCTTCAAGCCATCGGCGTCAAGTAGCGAATACCGCAAGCGACAACACTGGGCACACTCGCCGCGATTGGCGCTGCGTCCGTTGAGAGCAGCGCTCAGGTAACAGCGACCGCTATAACTGACACATAACGAGCCATGTACAAAGGCTTCGAGCCGCGCATTCGGCACAGCCTCCGAAATTGTCTGTATCTCGTTGATTGTCAGCTCGCGAGCAAGAACTATCTGGCTGAAACCTGTCTCATGCAGAAATCTAACTTTCTCGACGGTGCAATTATCCGTCTGAGTGCTGGCATGAAGCGGGATAGGCGGTATGTCAAGCCGCGTTATTCCCATGTCCTGAATGATTAAAGCATCCGCTCCGGCGTCATATAACTGTCTGATAATCAACTCGGCATCCTTGAGTTCCTCATCCTTGAGTATGGTGTTGAGCGCCACATAAACCCGCACGTCATAGAGGTGAGCATAGTCGCAAAGAGCGCGAATGTCATCAACCGAACAAGCCGCCGCTGCACGGGCGCTAAAACGGGGAGCGCCTATATAAACAGCGTCAGCGCCATGTCGCACAGCCTCCAAGCCGCATGTCAAATCCTTGGCAGGAACAAGCAATTCTATCGAATGTGCCTTTATCATCTTTTAATCATTATCAGGGAAGTTAAAGGGAAATTGAGTGGATATTGAGTGGAGATTGGGTGGATATTGAGTGGATATTGAGTGGATATTGATTGATATCATATTGATATTACGGTGATATTGAAGTGATATTACGTTGATATTGAGTTTTGAAATTTAGCCGGCTTCGGGTTACAAGTTTCCGAGATTTTTAATGTCTTCGATTCTGAAAGGAGTCTCCTGATACACGTAATAATTAAGCCAATTGGTAAACAGCAAGTTAGCATGACCTCGCCAGCGCACTACCGGCGCTTTGGCAGGGTCGTTATCCGGGTAATAATTATCGGGTATATTGATAGGTAATCCTTTACTTAGGTCGCGCACATACTCGTCGTGAAGCGTGTGGGGCGAATACTCCGAATGACCGGTTATATAAATCTCCCTGCCGCCGCGCGACATCACTAAATGAACTCCTGCACTCTCGCTCTCCGAAAGCAAAGTCAAGCCTTCGCGCGAGATAATATCCTCGCGGCGTATCTCGGTATGCCTGCTGTGAGGCACATAAAACTCATCGTCAAAACCTCTGAAAATAGGCTGAAACGGATCATTTTTAGTATGCTTGAAAACGCCGAACTTCTTCGCCGGCAAGTCGTACTTCGGCACCCCGAAAAAATGATGCAGTCCGGCCTGCGCCGACCAGCAGATATACAGCGTCGATGTAACGTGAGTATAAGCCCAGTCGAATATTCCCCTTAGCTCGTCCCAGTACGTAACTTCCTCAAAAGGAAGCTGTTCCACAGGTGCGCCGGTAATTATCATACCGTCATAATATTCGTTGCGTATAATATCAAAATCGCGATAAAACTGCTGCATGTGCTCTACCGGCGTGTTCTTCGACTGATGACCCTTTATTTTCATAAAATCAAGCTCTACCTGCAAGGGCGAGTTGCTGAGCAGACGTATAAGGTCTGTCTCGGTCGTTATCTTCAAGGGCATAAGGTTTAGCACCACGACACGCAGTGGACGAATATCCTGTGTCGATGCACGTAGCGAGTCCATCACAAAAATATGCTCTTTCTTGAGCAGCTCTATCGCCGGCAGATTTTTCTGAAGAGTAAGCGGCATAAATTATTTCCTCTGCAGGATTTGTAACAAATTGCCTTCGGGGTCGTTGAAATTACGAATACGACCGCCACCGACGGCTAAAAACTCCTCGCCTAACCACTCGACGCCTTTGGCTTCAAGCGCCGCCATCGCCTTGTCCATATCGCTGACACGCAAGGCTAAATGCGACCATCCGGGTGTGTTTACCGTCCTGTCGGGTCGCGACGTCTCGTCTTTCGGCATAACCTCGATGTAAGTACCGTCGGGCGCTTCGATGATATATACCGGTTTGTCGGCCTGCGCAAACACCTTGTAACCAAGCGTTTCGCAGTACCATTTTGTTAAACTCTCCACATCATCCGCCGCAATCGCGGGATGGTCTATTCCTAAAAATACTTCTCTCATATATCATTTTAATTAATTCACTTGAGTAGCGCGTCGATTTTCTCGCACATCGCCTTAAACTCTTTCTCGTCGTACAATCGAGTGAGCATTACTATCCGACCTTCGGCGTCAATAATGACGTTTCGGGTGATACCGGCCTTGCGGTCAGCGTAAAGGGCAAACACGTCGGCGCCCGGATCGAGAGCCAGAGGATAGCTTATGCCTGTCTTCTTGCCGAACTCAACGACCGTTTTAAGCGGCTCGTCGCGGTCGATACCCATCAGGCAGAACTTCGGGTTATCCCTATACTTCTTCCAGATATCGCTCTCGATAAACGGCATCTCTTTGCGGCACACTCCGCACCAGCTCGCGGTAAACTGCAGCATAACGATTTTGCCGCGCATCTCCGAGAGTTTAAACGCCTTGCCTGTCGTTGTCTGCACAGTAAAATCCGGCGCCTTATCACCAACCTTGACGATATAACCGCGCTCGTCTTCCACGGTATTGCTCGTCAGCGCAAAACCCAGCGCTGCTATCGTCATCATCCAAAAACTGTTCTTTACTTTCATAATTATTTTCGTTTTAGAACTACAAAGGTACGAAGAAATTTTGAATTTTGAATGATTATGCTTACCTTTGCGCGATTATTTAAACACATTACTATGACAAATGATGACTACTTGAAGATTTTAGCGCACTTTGCGCTCGACGACAGCGCTGTAGAGGCCTCGCCTTTCGGCAACGGACATATCAACGATACCCTGAAGGTAAAGACCGCTTCGGGGCAGGACAAATATGTGCTGCAACGCATTAACCATCACATATTTACAAACGTGGACATGTTGCAGAATAACATCCATACGGTTACTTCGCATATCAGAAAAAAACTCGAAGCGAAGGGCGAAAGCGACATCGACCGCAAGTCGCTCACCTTTATTCCCACCACCGACGGCAAGCGTTATTACCACGACGGCGAGAACTATTGGCGCGTGTGCCTGATGATACCCGACAGCAAGAGCCTCGAAGAGGTAACGCCCGAACTGTCGTATGAGGCGGGCAAGGCTTTCGGCGAGTTTCAGTCTATGCTGGCCGATATTCCGGACGGGACGCTTGGCGAGACTATCCCCGACTTTCATAATATGGAGTTTCGCCTGCAGCAGTTTCACGACGCTATCAAGGCAGATGCGGCGGGTCGTCTGCATGAGGTCAAAGGCCTTGTCGAGGAGATTGAAAAACGCGCTAAAACGATGTGTATTCAGGAGGAACTGCATCGCGAGGGCAAACTTCGCAAGCGCATCAACCACTGCGATACCAAGGTCAACAACATACTGTTTGACGTAGCGAGCGGCAAGGTGCTGTGCGTCATTGATCTTGATACCGTGATGCCCGGATTTGTACTGTCGGATATAGGCGACTTTATCCGTACAGGAGCCAACACCGGAGCCGAAGATGACCCCGACCTCGACCGTGTAGGCGTCGATTTGGATATTTTCAAGGCTTATGCAAGCGGTTATATGGAAACGGCGCGTTCTTTTCTTACTCCATTGGAAATCAGTCTGTTGCCCTACGGAGGCAGGTTGCTTACATATATGCAGACCGTGCGTTTCCTGACCGACTATATCAATGGCGACACGTACTACAAGATACATCATCCCGAACATAATCTGCAACGCACCAAAGCGCAGTTCAAGCTCCTCCAGAGCCTCGAAGCGCAGGCCGAAGAAATGGACAGGATAATCTCAAGTCTCTAAAAAGTGTTCGATAAGGATTTTGCTTCCTATGCCGATGAGGATTAGTCCGCCGAGAATGTTCATATTGATACGTGTTTTGCAGCCGAAACGGTGGCCGCAATAGACGCCGATGGCCGAAAAGAGGAAAGTTACTGCGAAAATGGTAATCACAGGCGTAGCGATTGAATTGCTGACGCCCGTTTCAACCGGAGATGTTCTGAGCATTGCGAAGGAGATGCCGACGGCGAGGGCGTCGATGCTCGTAGCCAGCGCCATGCTTAGTAAAGTCCTGTTATTCATGGGATTGAATGCTTTCTTTTGGCAGTCGTCTTTATTGTGTCGGCAGCCTTCATATATCATGCGGCAGCCAAGATACAGAAGCAATGCAAAGGCGACCCAATGGTCGTATTCGCAGATATATTGATAGAACGAAGAGCCGGCAAGAGAGCCGATAAATGTCATACCGGCCTGAAAGAGAGCCATTACCGAAGCTATCTTAACCAGGCAGTACGGACGGTAATCCGAGATGACGGCGCCTCCGGCAAGCGATACGGCGAGGCTGTCCATCGACAGGCCCACGGCAAGTAAAACGATTTCGATGAACGACATGCGCTTATATTTCCTGTTCTATCTTGTAGCGGTTGCGGTTGGCGGCGTTGCGCGAGATAAGTTCGCCGATAAAACCGGCAAGGAAGAGTTGAGTACCTATAATCATAGCTGTCAGCGAGATGAAGAAATAGGGCGAGTTAGTAACTAAAGGTCTCAGGTCGCCGTCTATTATCGACATCAGTTTGGCGACCAGCACGACCACAAGCGCCACCAAGCCGATAAAAAACATCATGCTGCCCCAGAGACCGAAGATGTGCATCGGTTTCTTGCCGAACTTCGATGTAAACCACAGCGTTATAAGGTCGAGGTAGCCGTTAAAGAAGCGGCTCATGCCAAACTTGGTGTAACCGTACCTGCGTGCCTGATGCTGTACGACTTTCTCGCCAATCTTCTGAAAACCGGCAATTTTCGCCAGATACGGAATATAGCGGTGCATATCGTTATATACTTCGATATTCTTGACTACATCAAGCCGGTAGGCTTTCAGTCCGCAGTTGAAATCATGCAGACGGACGCCCGAAAACTTGCGAGCCGTAGCGTTAAACAGTTTCGAGGGCAGATTTTTTGTCAGCCTGTTATCGTAACGCTTTTTCTTCCAGCCCGATACGAGGTCGTAGCCATCCTCTTTTATCATGCGATAGAGTTCGGGTATCTCGTCGGGACTGTCCTGAAGGTCGGCGTCCATAGTGATGACGACTTCGCCCTGTGCGCGTTGGAAGCCGCAGTGCAGAGCAGGCGACTTACCGTAGTTGCGTCTGAACTTGATGCCTTTAACGTCGGGCGATTGTGCGCTGAGCGCTTCGATGATCTCCCACGAAGCATCGGTACTGCCGTCGCTGACAAAAATAATCTCATACGAGAAACCGTTAACACTCATCACTCGCTTTATCCAGTCATAGAGTTCGGGTAGTGATTCGGCCTCGTTTAACAGAGGTATGATAACTGAAATATCCATTCTTTATTGATTTTAAGAGTACAAAAGTACATGAAATTTTTGAGAAGTCCAAGCGCGGGGAATGAAAAAAGTTTTTTTACAGAGGAATGATAATGCTAATTATGATAGATATTGTTGCAATGATGATATGGATAGATTGCTTCGTGCCTCACAATGACGGAGATAAAGGTAGAAGGTAGAAAGTAGAAAATGGCTTCGCCCATCGCAATGCTGCAATCATAATCCTATTGATATGAATCGGGTGTAGGGGCGACCCTTGCGGTCGCCCATGATAATGATTGGGCGTATTCAATACGCCCCTACCCGACGCAATCATAGCCAACGTCATTTTCTGTCCATTGAAGACATTCCAAGTCTTGAAGACTTGGAATGTCTGCCGAAACAGTTCCGAATTTCTAACTTCTAATTTGGGTAGCCTTATTGTACAAAGTACAATATCTACTTATTGTACAAAGTACAATATCTAAATACAATAATATTTATGACTATCCGTCAAACGACCTGATTGTAGCTCGAATGGGCTTGATTTTCATAACCGCAGGTCGCGACCTGTGGCAGTTTATAGCGCTGACCTCTGTCTAAAAGACAGGACGTTTATTGTCTTGCAAGCGCTCAATGTAAATGTCTTCGCGGAGCACGGTTGAGAGGAAACCTTCCAGTAGGACGAAGTTAGCTTTCTGTCGGAACAGGCGCTTGATAGCCCAGTCGAAACGGATGTAATTTGTCTTATCCATAAATCTATATTTTAATGCGTTAAACGCCCCAAAGTTACGAATAATTTTTATCTCTGCAAATTTTTATATGATTCCTCTCTTTTTTACATCCGGGCGCTTAATAGCCTCCGATATTCCCGAATAAAAGTCTTCCAATTCTTTATATGTGATAGACAGTTGCATGATATATGGAGTTAAAAAAGATTATATTCGACCATTTCTCCAAATTCTTTCCAAACAGGGGCAAGAGCATAACGAGATCGAGTACCGCGAGGGACTTCTAATTTCATTTTACCAAGATTAAGATTGCGAAAAGGATTGTAGTCCAGTTTCAATGGGGTACTCCAACTCACACACACGGTTTTCAGATTTTTGCAATTAAAAAATGCACTGTGTCCAATGGTTTCCACGGCAGGTGGAATTGCTATGAACTTTAGGCTTTTACATTCCCAAAAAGCGCCGGCAGCAATATCGGTCACACTTGTGGGCAGTATTACGTATGATTCTTTACCTACGTACTTTTCCAAAAAAGTGCCATCGTATGAAAGCACAAAACCATCTTTACGAAGTTGAGCGTTTGCTGAATGATTGATACCTGAAAGAGGTAATATAACATAAAAAAATGCATAAAATAATATTCGTTTCATATATAATTTATTTAGAAGTTATTTGTTGTTCAAATTTAAAAGTCAATAAGGAGTATAATTACTGTTTCATTTGCTTCTTCCTGTCCAATCTCAACTATCCAGTGTGGCACAGACTAACAATAATGCAAATAACAGGGAACAAATTAATGTTATGTACATTGACTTGTTCGTATCCCAACGGAATGAATTATACATTAAACTCCAACGCGATATACCGTTTTTTTTCGTGTTTAAATTAGCGTATAATATTATAATACATATTGCAGAAATAATCAGAATGGGGATTCCTGCTTCGTCTATATGACTGTCTGCCATAAAGCTAATAGCCGTAATTATTGAAGAAACTATAAGTATCCAGAACCCGGGTCGTATTTGTCGCAGTAACATGATAAGTGAGAAAAGACCTGTTAAGGCAGAGAATGGCAACACATACCTGTTGGGTTTAAAAGCATCAATAAAAGTTAGAATATACAGAAATAGCGCAAACAAGCTATATGCAATAATCATAAAAACAAGAAACTTACTAGCAGGCTGTTTTTCCGGCATAACCTGAAGCACTTTTCCGCAGACATGACAAAATTTTGCTTCCGGCGGCAAGCCTTCAAAGCCACATGCCGGATTCGTACATTTTATTTTTTCCGAAATCTTTGTTCCGCATTTCCGGCAAAACTTGGCGTCTTCCGGATTTTCCGTATAACAATTCTTGCATATTTTCATATTTCTTCTAATTTTTCAGTTTCTTTTGTTTGGGTAGAATCTTTCGGTTCTGCAACCGGTTCCGCAGCCAACTCCTCAGCCGGTTTAGCATCTCCTCCGGTATCACTCTCTATTGTATCCGGATTTTGTTGCTGATAAACAGGAACATTTATATCTTTTGCTTCATCCTTACCGCAAGAGCGAAACCAAACTATTATACAGATAAAAAATGCAATCGTACATATCCTGCAAAATATATCTATTACATTTTTAATTCTTCCCTTAACGGAGATTTTTGGCGGCTCTTTTCCCGAATGTTGTTCTGCGCTTGTTTTATTATCGTGTTGGATGCGAGGAATAAAATCTTGCTTGACCTTGATTGGGTTTTCTTTTACTTCAACTTCCGCTTCGTTTTGTTGAATTATGGAAACAACTTCCGCTTCTAATTTCAACAAAAAGCCGGAATAATTATCTTTTGAACGGGCGGCGCAAGCTTCTTTTATTCGGTTGATTTTGTCTTCGTCCGAAATATAATAGTCCGAAAGCGTGGCGACAATTTCTTCATCGGTCATGGCGTCGGTTACGCCGTCGGTGCAGAGAAAAAGATAATCGCCTGTTTGGATGTCTTCCAGCTCGTCGATTTCCATAACAACCGGCTTGGCCGGATGTGGCTGAACGCAGCGGCTAAGGAGATTTTTCTTCGGATGCGTTCTTGCTTCCTCTTCCGTGATAATTTCGGCGTCCACCCATTCCTGAACCTGTGAATGGTCTTTGGTGCGAAACAGCAATCCTTCGCTCTGGCGGATATGGTATAAACGGCTGTCACCCACATGCCCGACAAGTACGGATGACTCCGCCAATGCCGCCAGCACAACGGTTGTACCCATCTTGCGTTCCGCATCGACATACTCGTCATCCTGTTTGTCCAAGCGCTTCACAGCGTAATCCAACGCTGCCTGCAAATTGCTTTTCTCTACCGAAAAAGTTAAAGCCTTAAAAAAGGCGCACAGACTTTCTGCCACCGTTTGACTGGCAATTTCGCCGTGTCCGTGTCCGCCCATGCCGTCACAAACGATAAAGTAGTTCTTGTTGACGGAAGCAACAGAATCTTCGTTGTTTTCACGGATTCCCTTGTCGGAAAACTCATAAATGTTAATTGTTGTTATCATGTTGTTTTGTTTTTAATTGGAATAATTTTGAATCTATTTCCGTTATCGGATTTTTTTTTCATACATATACAGTTATTAACTTCGATCCACATTCAGTACAGTGATAGTCGTCTGGCAAGTTGAATATTTTTTCTTTTAGTCGGCAATTAGGCTTTGGGCATTTCTTCCCGGTAACCGGTGGTTGCTGAAAATCGTATCTGCAATTACCGCAAAAACGATTATCATTTTCGTTTTCTGTTTTACATCGAGGGCATATTTTCGTTGG
>JAITPL010000231.1 GCA_031289445.1 Tannerella sp. | reverse complement strand
CGAAGCGCTTCCGGCGAATCAAACTTGAGGTCTTTCCTTACATATTCTACAAACTCAATGCTAATGGTTTTATTGTAAATATCCGCCGAGAAGTCGAAGATATTGACTTCTACAGTCCGTGCACTATCCATATCGAAGGTAGGTCGGCTACCGATATAGAGAATGCCTTTGAAAGTCTGCGAGGCTACGTTTACGGTTACGGCGTAGAGACCGTCGGCAGGGATGGCTTTACAGGGGTCGTCGATCGCGATATTGGCCGTCGGAAAACCCAGAGAACGGCCAATCTTGAAGCCTTCGACCACCTTGCCCTTAATCCGGTAGCGATAGCCCAAAAGTCGCGCCGCCGCTGCTACATTGCCGTTTGCCAAGTATCGCCGGATAGTCGATGAACTGACCGCTATGCCGGTAATGCCTGCCTCACCTGCTTTGCCTGCTTCGCCGACTTCGCCGACTTTGCCAACTTTGTCGATTTCGTCGATATTACCGATTTCTCTTGCCGCGTCCGTTTCATTATATGATTCAGTCTTGATAATCTCCATTCCCGACGCCATGCCGTAAATGACATATTCATCGAATCCTTCACTGCGATTATGTCCGAAGCGATGGTCGTAGCCGATAAGCAGCGCCTTGACTTTCCACTGTGCGGCAAGTATTTCGGAAATGAAAGTTTGTGCCGTCAACGACGCCAGTTCGATCGTGAAATCCATCACTATGGCATAATCCACGCCGGTTGCCGCCAGACGTTCAATCTTCTCGTCAAACGAATTAAGCAAGGCCGGCTGATAGTCCGAATGAAGCGCCATACGCGGATGCTTGCCGAAAGTAACGACTGCCGAAGGTAAGCCCCGCTTCTGCGCCAGATGCTTCATTTCGTCAAGCAGGAAGCGATGTCCCGGATGCACTCCGTCAAAGAAGCCGACGGTAGCAACTACCCCCTCTTCTTTCCAGTCATTTATGTCGTATATAACTTTCATAGATACTCTTCTAAATTATTATCATCACCAAACTCTTTCCAGCCATCTCATTAAAAACACGTTATAAACGCGAAAGGCTACACTGTCAGCCGTTTCGACTGTGCAAACCATTTCCTTGTCGATTAATGCCTCCAAGGCCTTTTTTGCAGAAGATGCAGCGCCTATCTTGTGCTTTTGCAAAAAATGCTGTGCCTGAGGCTCCGTTACAAGGCCTTCCTTAGCAATGGCAAGTAACAGTTTCCATTGTACCGGACTCAGCAAACTCTTGTATTGCATGAAGGTTGTATGCTGCATATCAAGCTGTTCATCGCATGCCTGCTTAACATTCCGCATCGTGATATTCTTCTCTTTTTCGGCAAAAACGCTGTTACATATAATCTGGGTGTAGTAGGTGTGTGAAAGCGTCCATGAAAGGATGAAATATACTGCTTCATCCGTGATGCTGCGGTTGTTTTCAGTGAATTTCTCATGAATAAATGCCCTGTATTCATTTGTCGGAATTTCGGTCAGCCCCATTATTTGCGTACTCGAAAAGAAAGGACGGTTGGCCGTATTGAACATTTCAAGCATCATGCTTTTCTTGCTGCCGCTGAAAACAAACTGAGTGTTGCGTAAAGTCTGAATGATAGTTCTCAACAGCGCTTCGACGTTTTGTTCGGGATAATCGGCTATCTGCTGAAACTCGTCTATCGCCAGAACGACACTTATATTCTGATTGTCGATAAAAGTTAGCAGACTGCGCAGGGTATGCTCGTATTCGCGAGGCTGGACATAATCAAAATGTATTTCCGGCTGTCCGTTCAAGCTGTCGTATGTGAAAATGGGGCGAAAACCTTTCAGGAAATTCATAAAGCGTTTGCCTGTACTCTGTTTTTCGGGAAACCGCTTGAAAATAGCCAAGGCCAGCTCCTCCGTAAAATCTTTCAACGAATTGGTTGAATAGATATCGACATAGATACCGGTATAGTTTTCCTCTTCCAAGTCTTCAAAAAATCTGCGAATAAGGGCGGATTTTCCTAATCTTCTGGCCGAAATGAGTGTTAAATTGCACCTGTTTTGTATGTTTTTGTGCAATAATTCCAACTCTTTCTTCCGGTCGCAAAAGTACTTTTTAGATTCGTAACCTATTATTAAAAAAGGATTTGATTTACTTTTCATCTCTGTAACTTTTAATCAATTATGCTGCAAAGATACAAAAAATATTTTGATTTCATCACGCTAAAGGTGTAACACCTTTAGCGTGATGAAATAGACTGATGTTATTTTCCGGTGCTTGCAAAAAAAACACGAACTTTTTGATATTGTTATCAAAATGACTATATTTGCATCTTCTAATGAACTTATCAATAACTTTTTTGCTATGAGGAATGTTGTTTTATTTATGCTGGTTTTCAATCTCTCAGCTCTTATGAGCCGGAGCAATGCCGAAGAGCCAAGCCGCCTTCGCCGGGACCAGAGTTTTATCGGTATTCACTTCGATTTCCATGCGGGCGACGACTGCAACGAGATAGGAAAGAATACGACCCCCGAAATGGTGCAGTCAATCATTGATATGGTGCACCCCGACTATCTGCAGATCGACTGCAAGGGTCATGCCGGTTATACAAGCTATCCTACGAAAGTGGGTAATCAGGCGCCCGGCTTTGTCGGCGACCCGCTGCGCGTATGGCGCGATGTAACCGCCCGCAACGGCGTGGCGCTATATATGCACTACTCGGGCGTCTGGGACACGCGAGCGCTGCAACTGCATCCCGAATGGGCGGCAACCCGCGCCGACGGCTCCGCAGATAAGGAAAAAACCTCGGTCTTCGGCCCTTATGTCGATAAGCTGCTTATACCGCAACTCAAGGAGCTGGCAGGCGAGTACGGCGTTGACGGCGTATGGGTTGACGGCGAGTGCTGGGCTACCATGCCTGACTATGGCGAGCGAGCCGTTAGCCTCTTTCGCGAAACAACCGGTATAAACGACGTCCCCAAATCGGCGAGCGAGCCGCACTGGTTTGACTGGATGCAGTTTCATCGCGAATCATTCCGCAAATATTTGCGTCACTACGTCTCGGCTGTTCGCTCCGAATATCCTGAATTTCAGATATGCAGCAACTGGGCTTTCACGCATCATACCGCCGAGCCTGTCTCTGTTGCGCTTGATTTCCTTTCGGGCGACTATTCGCCTAACAACAGCGTCAATTCAGCGCGTTATGCCGGTCGATATCTTGTACATCAAGGTGTGCCCTGGGATTTGATGGCTTGGAGTTTTGCGCATGACCCGCATCCTAAGGAACAGAAAACCGCTCCGCAACTGCAGCGCGAAGCTGCTATTGTTCTGGCGCTTGGAGGTGGCTTTCAGGCTTATTATACCCAGAATCGCGACGGCTCTGTCCGCCTCGACGAACTGACGGTAATGGCCGAAGTAGCGCGTTTTGCACGTGCGCGCCAGCCTTACTGCCATCACTCCATTCAAATACCTCAAATAGCTCTGCTCCTCTCTACAAGCGACTATCAGCGTAATGCCCAGAGCCTTTTTCCGCAATACAAGGGACAGTCGCAAGGCGTACTGCAATGTCTGCTCGAAGCGCAACACAGCGTTGATATTGTCGGCGAAGACAAACTCTCGCCCGACATGAGCCGTTTTCCGCTTATCGTCGTTCCCGAATGGAAGAATATATCGCTTGTGTTTTGTAAAGAGTTGGTTCAATATGCCAGCGATGGCGGCAGCCTGCTGATTATCGGCAAGGAAACATCAGAGCAGTTTGCCCGCCTTGCAGCGGTTGAACTGTCGGGCGAAGCCGACTTGATACGTCCGCTTGGCAAGGGACAGATTGGATTTATGCCGATAGCTTTGGGCGCCGAGTATGAAAAATCGGGTGATGAGGCTCTGCGCAAACGCATGGATACTGCCGTGCGCAAATTATTTCCCGCTCCGATAGCCGAAGTAAGTGGCTCGCCTTATGTGGATGTGTCGGTAAGCCGCTTGAACAGTGATCTCCTGATACATCTTGTCAATACGTCCGGTAACCACCGCGATGCAGGTATTGTCAAGAATGTAGAGCCGGTCGGCCCCTTGCAAATCGCTGTTCGCTGCGACCGCAAACCCTCGAAAATCACCCTGCAACCGTCAGGCATCGACTGCCCGTTCACCTATTCCGAAGGCAAAGCAAAACTGAAAATCCCTAAAGTCGAAATCTACGAGATAATAAAATTAGAAGTTGGAAATTAGAAATTTTTTACAGAATTAACGGAATTTGCAGAATTAACATAATTCATAATTCATAACTCACAATTCACAATTTTATTACCTCTGCCGGGTTTTCGACGCTTGCCTTATAGACCCGCCAGCCTACGCAAAGGACGATGACCAGAACGAGCGCCGACAGTATCGACAAATATATCCAGGCGGAGATGCTTGTTTGTCGCACATACTGTTCCAGCCATAGCCGCATGATATAATATCCGACAGGAAAGGCTACTGCCGCGCCCGCAACAAGCAGCAGGAAGTACTCTCTGAAAAAGAGATCCAGAATGTTCCCTGCGGTTGCGCCGTTGATTTTACGGATGGCAATCTCCTTGCGCCGCTCTTCGCATGTCAAAGATACTAACGACACAAAACCGAAGATGCAGATGACCACGCATATCAGCGATACAAACGACAGTAATTTCAGCAGCGCGTTCTCGGATTTCAGAAAGTTATCGTACTCATCTTCCGCGTTGGTGATAGTGAAACGGATATAAGGGTTGTCGTTTTGGATGATTTCTTTGATTTTGTCTCTACATGTTTCCCATGTTCCTTCCCTGAATTTGAACAGGACGGTTTCGTTTTCCCACGCCTCCCCCATGCTTGTACGCGAATAAATGCACGGTTTGGCAGCAATTGTCGGCGCCAGGCTGTAAATGTTTTTAATCACGCCTTTTACAGTATAGTAATCAAGTTTTTTACCGGCCGACTTTTCCCAACCCAAGGCTTTTGCTGCCGATTC
>JAITPL010000191.1 GCA_031289445.1 Tannerella sp. | reverse complement strand
CTCTTACCCTCAAGGAACATATCCACAAGGAGTTTATCCTCAAGGCGTTTACCCTCAAGTTCCCCAAAGTCCTCAAAGTCTCCAAGGTCCTCAATCTCTTCAATCTCCCCAAGGCGAGCAATCTCCTCAATCTCCTCAAGGCCCTCAGCGTCCTTCGCCCCAGAACCTTGTCAATGCAGGCATGGCTACTATGGGCATCAATATCTCTGAAGAAGATGCCGAGACGCTTGCCGAGAGCATCAAGAAGCTCAACGGTGCGGCGGAGCAGATTTCCAAGATGGCCGACCTCACCGATGCTACCCAGACATATATCGACAAGATTCATGCCGTCACGGACAACCTCGAAAAGGTCGGCGAGATCACTGCTTCTCTCGGTGAAGTATCGGATACCCTTGTCAGTTCGTGTCGCGTCATTACAGGCGCTTCCGACGGTGATGGCGCGGGAGAAAAAACCGTCGGATACGTCGAACGCATGACCCGACTGAATGATAACCTGTCGAATATGAATCATTTTTACGAAACGCAGCTCAACGGACTGCGTTCGCAAATGGATACTATTCAGCATATCAATGCCGGTCTCAACCGCATACGCGACCTCTACGACACCTCGCTCGTCGATACTTCCGCTTTCCGCAACGAAAACGAACGCATGGCGCAGTTGCTCAATCAGCTCAATCAGGTTTACAGCCGACTGCTGCAAGCCATGACAGTCAACATGCAGGCCGTCAACTATCAACCCTCGCAAACAACCTACCAACCGCCTTACCCGACGGGAGGAGGGTTCAGGTAATAATTGAGAATTAATAATTGACAATTGACAATTACAAAATGAACTTCTAACTTTATTAGACTTCTGATTTCTAACTTTTTTAGATTTCTAACTTCTAACTTCTAACTTCTAACTTCTAACTTCTAACTTTATTTAGATTTCTAACTTCTAACTTTATATATGGCCGGAATATCAAACAATCCCAATTCACCGCGACAGAAGATGATAAATCTGATGTATCTCGTCTTCATCGCCATGATGGCGCTCAACGTGTCGTCGGAGGTGTTGGACGGATTTGAAATCGTCGAAAACAGTCTGCGTAAATCCACCGAGGAGGCTACAAAGCGCAACGAGGATGCCAAGTCGGACCTCAACCGCGCTTACGAAGCCAACCCTGCCAAGGTTAAGGAATGGTACGAGAAAGGTCTCGATGTCAAAGACCGGTCCGACGAGTTGTACGATTACATCGACGAACTGAAACTGCGTATCGTGCAGAAGACCGACGGTGCGAAAGGCGACGTCCACAATATCGAACATAAGGACGACCTCGAAGCCGCTTCAACAGTGATGCTTGCACCGGTCGTAGGCGCAGGCCGCAAACTGCGCGAGCATATCGAAACCTACCGTACAGATATGGGTAATCTCGTCGATGCAAGCAAGAAAAATCTGTTTGAATCGATGCTCACCACCGAAACGGTCAGGAAAGCCGGCATCATGGCTACATCATGGGAGAACGCCATGTTCGACAACATGCCTGTTGCCGCCGCCATCACCATACTGACCAAGCTGCAAAACGACATACGCTACGTCGAGGGCGAAGTGTTGTCAACGCTCATCACCAACGTCGATGTGGGCGACTATCGCGTGAACAAGATAAAAGCTTTCGTGATACCTAAAAGCCAGATAGTAACGAGCGGCGCTCCTTATGAAGCGCAGATAGTGCTCGCCGCCGTCGATTCGACCAAACAGCCCGAATACTATCTCGGCACAACCAAGCTCAAGGACAACATTATTTCTATCGGCACCAGCGGCGCCGGCATCGGCGAGCGCACATTCGCAGGTTATGTCATGGCCGAAGGCGAGAAATATCTGTTTGAAGAAAAATACTCCGTTACCGAATCATCGGCAACCATAGCGCCGCTGTTGATGAGCTTCCTCTACGAAAGCATCGACAACGACCTCGAAATGTCAATGCCGGGAGTGCCGAGCGGCGCAGTAGTACCCTCAATATCAAGCGGCACGGTCAAGTTCAAAGAGAAAAATATATGGACGGTTTCAGGTCTCGACCTCGCGAAAGCGCCCGAAGCCACTATCACGCTGACATCTAATGTGAGCGGTCGCCAATCCTCGGAAAGCAAAGTGTTTAAAGTGCGCCCTCTGCCCGACCCGCAGCCCTTTATCGCTTATAAAGATGCTAACGGCAGCCCGCGCAAGTTCACCGGCGGTCTTGTCGCCAAACGCACCCTCATTGAGGCTACAGGCGTGCAGGCCGCTATCGACGACGGCGTGCTCCTGGTGCCCCACTCTGTTACAGGCTTCACCCTGGTCTTCATTGACGGTATGGGCAACTCTATCCCCTTCGTATCGAACAGCCAGGAGTTTACGCCGCAACAAAAAGAGCGTATCCGCGACCTCGCTCGCGGCAAGCGCTTTTATATCAGTACCGTCAAGGCGCTTAACCCCGCCGGACGTCCGGTTACTATAAAGTACTCGATGGAAGTCATCGTAAATTAACATAATTCAAATAATTAACATCATAACAAAATGAAACGTTTCTATAATATCAGTTCCATATTTCTTGCGCTGACGATGCTGGCGACACTTTGCGTTGAAGCGCAGAACAATGCTCCCCGCGTCAGTCGGGGAACCGACCGCGCTGTCCGCCAGCAACAGGGTGGCGCCGGAGGAGATGCCGACCGGAAAGAACTGTCTGTTCGCGCACAGATATTGAACGAACAACTGACGCAGGATGTAGGCAAGGCTCGCTGGATGCGGACTGTCATTCGCGAGCTTGACCTGACCAAGGAAAAGAACGCGCCGCTCTATTATCCGGTGCAGGAACTCAATGGCTCGGTCAACCTCTTCACCGCCGTTTTTCACCTTGTCAGCGAAGGCAAAATCAAGGTCTATAAATACACCGACGGCTATGAGTCGTTCGATGACGAGAACACGCTCCTGTTCAAGGAAATGCTCGATAATTTCCAGCTCCTCTACGAAGAGGTGCCTGCCGGTGGCGGTCGCCCTGCACGTTTCGTCATCAATGCCAGCGATGTGCCTTCGGCGGAAGTCAAATCCATATATATCAAGGAATCATGGTACTTCGACCAGAATAATTCCGTCTATGACGTCAAGACGCTGGCTATTTGCCCGATTGCCTTTATGATGACCGACGTCGGCGAACAGCGCATGCCGATGTTCTGGGCTAAATACGAAGATATCCGCCCCTACGTCAAGAACAACTATATCATGACGTCAAACCTTAATAACGCCAAGACGTTTACTATTGACGACTTTTTCCGTCGCCGTCTTTTCGAGGGCGAGATTGTCAAGACCGAAAACCTTATGAACTTGGCGCTTATGCAGTACTGTCCCACCGAAGATTCGCTTCGCGCCGAGCAGCAACGCATAGAGACTCAACTGCGCTCATTCAACGATTCGTTATGGATTCAGCCGGATACCACCGCTGTGTTAAGCAAGAAAGAGGCCAAGAAAGTAAAGAAATCGGCAGCCAAAAGCGACGGCGTCACGTCCAGCGACAAGAAGACCGTCTCTGCCACTAAAACCAAAGAGCCGAAGGCCCCTAAAGCCGAAAAATCCACTCCCACCCGCAGCATAAGAAGACAGTGAATAATTGAGATATCATATCATTTTGTCAATCAATACTTCGTTTTGTGTGTAAGAAATATTACCATTCGTTCGCAAACCTACAAACTCCCATGGTTCTATCTCCTAAAACACGTTTTAACACTACAAAGGTAAGCATTTATTTTGATACCACCAAATTTTTTCGGGATATTTTTTTTTGATTTTTTTTTTGAAATAAATTTTTAACAGCCTTAAATTAAGGATGTTAAGGATGACATAAAAGGAAGCCATTACGCAATAAAATGTTATTTTTATATCACTTGATGAGATTCATAAATTCTTCGCGGGTTTTGGCTTGTTGGAAGTAGCCTGTGAAGTCGGATGTGGTGGTCAGGGAGTTTTGTTTTTCGACCCCTCGCATCTGCATGCACTGGTGTTGGGCTTCAATGACGACCATCACACCCATCGGATTGAGTGTTTGCTGTATGCAGTCCTTGATTTGCAGCGTCATGCGTTCCTGTATCTGCAGGCGGCGGGCGAAGATGTCAACCACGCGCGGCAGCTTGCTCAGTCCGGTGATATACTTGCGGGGGATATAGGCGATATGCGCCTTGCCGAAAAACGGCAGCAGATGATGTTCGCAAAGCGAGTAGAAATCAATATCCTTGACGATGACCATCTGCTTGTAGTCTTCTTCAAGAAACATAGCCGAACGCAAAACCTCATAAGGGTCCTGATCGTATCCCTGTAGCATAAATCGCATGGCTTTGGCTATGCGGACAGGCGACTTGAGCAAGCCCTCGCGTTCAGGATTTTCACCCAGCAGGCGGATTATTTCGCGGTAATGACCCGCCAGCGCCTGCGTTATTTCCTCGTCATTAACAGGAGATTGCATTTGATTTATTCCAAGGGTAAGCGAATTTCTTCCTCTATAACATAAATCTCGTTTTTGACTTTGGGGAACGTACCGCGCAGGTCGCGCAGCATCAGCGTCGCTTCCTCGTAAGAACGGAAGTTGCCTACCTGCAGCTTCCAGAAAGGGGCGTAGAAATCGACATAAGTGTCGATATCGGGATACAGTTCCTTGATTTTCACCTGCAATGAAGTAGCTTCGGCTTTCGAGGTGCGCTGATTGTTGCCTGAATAGACTTGCAGGCGGTAGCCGGCGGTTTTGAGATAGGTCTTGCCGTTAAAGACGTCAATGTTTTCGCTGTCGATACGGGTACCGACGAGCATCTTGACCGTTTCGGGCTGGTGGACGATTACCTTGCCTTCGCCGGGGCGGGGCGTTTTCTCAAACGAATCGAAAATAGAGAAATATGGCGACTGGGCGGATACGGTGAAGTATCCGCCGAGAGCCGTCAATGCTATTATATTAATTAGATAGAAAAGTCTCGTCATGTCAATTGAACTTAATCAAAAGCCTCAATGATGGGGAGGAACTTGTCAACGCTTAGTGAAGCGCCGCCTATCAGTCCGCCGTCCACATCGGGGTTGGCGAAGAGTTCGCGCGCATTATCCTTATTGCAACTGCCTCCGTAGAGGATAGATGTGTCGTCGGCAACAGTTTCGCCGTATTTGGCGGCAACAGTGCGGCGGATATGTGCGTGTATTTCCTGTGCCTGCTCCGAACTGGCTGTTACGCCTGTGCCTATGGCCCAAACCGGCTCGTAGGCGAGTACCAACTTACCGAAATCATCGGCCGAAAGGTCGAAGAGCGAGCCTGCAACCTGCGCATCCACTACCGCGAAATGATTGCCTGCTTCGCGTTCTGCCAGGACCTCACCTATGCAGAAGATAGGCGTCAGACCGGCTGCCAGAGCCAGCAGCACTTTCTCGCGCAGTATTTCGGGCGTTTCGTGATAGTAAGCACGACGCTCCGAGTGTCCGATTATCACATACTTGGCGCCTGTCGAGGCTATCATTGCGGCCGACACTTCGCCAGTGTAAGCTCCTTTGTCCTTGTCGGCGCAGTTCTCCGCTCCGATGCCGATTTTATCCGTATCGACAACGGCTACAACGCTTGCGAGATGTGTGAAAGGCACGCCTGCCACTACATCGCATTTTGTCGCTTTGCCTTTGAGGGCTTCATTCAATCCTTTGGCAAGCGCCAAACCTTCGGGAAGAGTAGTATTCATCTTCCAATTTCCTGCTACAATTTTCTTTCTCATATTATGTTTGTTGTCTTAAAAATTTGAAATCATATAACCAAACGAGCAGCAAAGGTAATGCAAAACATAATACTATCCAAATCCAAGGGTTGTTTTTTTTCGTATCTCCGCTCAGAAGGCTCTCTATTTCAGCATTTACTGTCTCTTCGTGAGGCAGGTTGCGGTGATGCCATTTCCAAATGACCGTTCCGGATCGCAACAAAACCAAGCCCGGATTAGACCGGATGAGGGTTTTGAGCATTACGTCGTCAGTGGTCAGAAAGGGATATTCGGCGCCGGTGGTATTGCCCCACTCGTCGATGGATTCGTGCGCCGATGCGGTTACTCCATAAAATGCGTACCCATGCTTGCGGGCATAGTCGTAAATATTGTTTATCTCGTCGCTGTTACTGTCGCTTGCATCCTCCAAATGCGGCGAAACGAGCAGAAAGACCGTCTTGCCTTCTTCCAAAATCGCGTCGGCGATATTGTTGTCGCCCGCATCATACAACTCGAAGGAGATTATCGGCGGCCTGTAGCCTTCTTTCACTACTTTAGAATCGACGAAAGTCCAGGTCGAATCAATCTCGGCGAGCGAAGTCATCGAAAAACTCTTCTGCTTACCGTCTTTAGTATAGATAAATTCAATCTCGTCCTGCGGCGCGTCTTCGGGGATAGACATCTTTTGCGGAATATTGGAGCCGATGCTGTATGGGCGGAAGTCCTTGACAGGCAGGCTATAGTAGTTGTAATACGAGAAACCGAGCATGAAAATGTATCCGAAGACCGGCACAAACCAGTACGCGCGATAAGAGTAGAGCGGCGTCATCTTCTTGCAGAAAAGGAATGTTACTATCGCAGCGGGCAGCAGAATAAAGATGTTTTTGAAGAAAGTCTGCCAGTTGGTGAGGATAAACGCATCGCCGAAGCAACCGCAGTCGTGCACGGGATTATAGATGGCGAGATAGAGTGTCAGCAGCGTCATGAACGACATGAAAATCAACAGACAGATAGTCGTCAGGCGGCGATAGACGGCGACAAGAAGGCAGAGTCCAAGCAGGAACTCAAGCGCCGAGAGGTTGATTGATGCAAAGAGCGAGATGGCTTTGAGCGACGATAGATGGAAAACGCCCAGATAATCATCGAACTTCAAAGCTCCGCCTACAGGGTCGATGTTCTTGACTGTTCCCGAAAAGATGAATACCGCCCCAAGAACGAAACGGCATATCTCGGTGATTATTTTCTTCAATTTTTCAGTCATTGTAAGTGAGTTTGATTAAACCGAAAAGGGCATAGTTGATAATATCCATATAGTTTGCATCGACGCCTTCGGATACGGCCGTAGCGCCGTCGTTGTTCTCGATTTCCTTTATGCGATTCAACTTGGTGAGTATCAGGTCGGTATATGAACTTATACGCATCATCCGCCAAGCCTCGTCGTAGTCGTGATTCTTGGCGTACATCAGTTCCTTTGTCTCGGTGATATACTTGTCGTAAAGTTCGAGAGCCTGCTGCGAATCAATGTCATTGCTGTCCGAGAATCCGAGCGCCAATTGAATAAGTCCGATTACTCCATAGTTGACTATCCCGATAAATTCAGGCAGTATGCCCTCGTTTATGCGGCTTTCCTTTTTTATTTCGATGCTGCGAATACGTTTAGCCTTGATAAATATCTGGTCGGTTATGGACTGCGGTCGCATGATGCGCCATGACGGACCGTAATCGCCCATCTTCCCGGTGTAAACATTGCGGCATTGCCGTATGACCGCCTCAAACTGTTCTTTTGTATCTGCCATCTTGCTGATTTTTATGAGCAGCGAATCTTCTGCCCTATTTTGAGGATGGTGTTGTTCTGAATGTTGTTAAGCTCGCAAAGCTTCTCAATCGTTGTATTGTATTGTTTGGATATGTTATACAGGGTTTCGCCCGATTTTATGCGATGATAGACTTCATTGCCGAACTGCGTTTCTTCTCTGACGGGTACTTCGATTTTCTTACCGTTTGGCTTGGCGGCGGGAGCGGGCGAAATCTTGGGCTTGGCGGCGGGGGTGGCTTCGGCCTTGACTTCGGATTTGGCAGCAGGCTTCTTGGCGGCGGGCGTCTGCTTGACGGCATTCTCGGAAGCCTCGACGGTTACTTGCTTGGCGCGAAACTGTATGGCCTGACCGATAGCGAGTTTGGAAGATTTAGTGAGGCCGTTGAGGGAGCAAAGTTCGGCTACCGTAGTTCCGTAGTTCCGCGCTATATGGCTGAGTGTCTCGCCTCGCCTTACGCGATGCACGGCTACAGCACTGGTCGAAGTGGAGTAAATATTGCTTTTTTTGCCGTTGATTTTGATGTTGTGAAAGGTATATTCGTCTTGATGCGGTACGCCGTTCTCGAAGTCTATGATTTCGGCGGGGTCGATGTCTTTGCCCAGAAAGCGGGTCTCGAAGTGCAGATGCGCGCCTGTAGAACGTCCGGTACTGCCTCCAAGCGCTATGGCCTGACCGGCGCGTACTACCTGATTTTCATTTACAAGAAACATTGAGAGGTGGCCGTAAACGGTTTCGAGACCGTTAGGATGACGCAACACGAGATAGTTGCCATAACCGTATCTTTCGAAGCTTTTGATGCGCA
>JAITPL010000188.1 GCA_031289445.1 Tannerella sp. | reverse complement strand
CAGACTCCACAGAGCCTCAGCAATGCTTTCGCCTTCCACCTCGCATTCGCGGAAAGCGGCGATATGCACAATAGCAAATTTATATAAAGGTAGAAGGTAGAAGGTAGAAAGTAGAATTGAGAAGGTAGAAAGTAGAAGGTAGAAGGTAGAAAGTAGAAGATAGAAATTAGAAGGTAGAAATTGGAAATTGGAAGGTAGAAGATTGCTTCGCGCCTGCCAATGACGCAATCATAATCCTGTTGATATGAATTCTGTAACGTAGGGGCGATCCCTTGCGGTCGCCCATGATAATGTTTTGAGGGCGACCGCAAGGGTCGCCCCTACCGACGCAGTGTTGCATCACTGCCAGGCATGATTTTGCTGCCGGCGATTATTCCGCATCTCAAACAAACAGCTGTCTCCTTATGAAAAAAATCCTTACCTTTGCACTGCATTTGTGATTCGAAATAATAACATCAAAATAAAGTCATGAGACAAATTATTATTCTATTGCTTCTTGTTATTTCATGCTCGCCGAAAGAGCGGAATGTCCCTGTTGAAGTTGAAACTAAAAAGCCTTATTTGGAGAATGAGCGCATCAAACTGGGCATAGACCTGAATCTCGGAGGGGCTGTAACTTTCTTGTCGGACAAGGAGAACGGAGGGAAAAATATGATTAACAGCAGCGACTGGGGACGGCAGATACAAATGTCGTACTACAGCGGCCCGTGGCCTTATATCGGCCCGAACGGCGAAAAACCCGCCGATAACTGGGCCGGTCTGGGCTGGAATCCCATACAGTCGGGCGACGCAGGCGGTAACCGTTCAAAAGTGCTTGAATTTGAGAAACGCGGCGAGAATGCCATGTTTGTGAGATGCGTCCCGATGCAGTGGCCGCATACGGCAGGCGTAGCCGGAGATTGCGAGTTTGAATGTCTCTATACCTTGAATGACAACGTTATTACGATGGAAGCGACCATCGTCAACAAACGTACCGACAAGACCCAGTATCGCGCCTGCTCTCAGGAAATGCCCGCCGTCTATACCAACGGCCCGTGGTATAATCTGGTTACCTATCTGGGAGACCGGCCGTTTACGGATGAAAGCGTTAGCAATATCGTCATCAGAAACGACGGCAAAGGCTGGCCATGGGTGCATTTTTATACGCCTGAAAACTGGGTAGCCCTTCTCGATGTCAACGGCAAGGGGATAGGCGTTATCCAGCCCGAAGTAATGAATTTCAACGGCGGATTTCATCCAAACGACGCCCTTAAAGGACTGGGAGAAGAAAAAGACGGTCAGACCGGACATATCGCGCCGGTAGGAACACAAATCCTTGATCACAACATCAGATGGACATACAAAACCACCCTCGTACTTGGCACTGTTGACGACATACGCAGTTATGCGAAGGAACACCTGCCGGTGATTACGAATCCTGAATGGACGTTTACGGACTCGCGCAAAAACTGGTATTTCGAGGGAGAGATGTCGGACGCCGGTTGGCCTGTTCAGGGTCAGCTCGAAGTTTCTTTCAAGCGAAATGCGCAACTTACAGGCCCGATTACTTTCTGGAAGGCATCCGATGCTCCCGTACTTGAGATTGAAGGCGCTTTTGAAACCTCAAGCAAAGAGATTACGCTCGGCGCGACAGTTCAACCGGTCGGGAAATCCGATTTTACCGACTGGCTCAACTGGAGCGAAGGGGATAAAAGCGTTGAAGCCGAACAGCAAAAGAAAGCTATCGAGTTTCCTGCCACTGCGCCCTTTACGGTCAGCGAAACAGTTCAGGCCGACGGCGTAAACCGGACATACCGCATACGCCTTGACGCTTCGCCGGAATATAAAGGTGGCATCAAAAACCTTAAAATCACATTCTCCGAAGACGGCAAAGCAAGCATCAAACGGATAAAACTGAATAAATAGAAGATTTTTGATTAATATGAAGAAGATAATTTTCAGAAATATAGCGATTGTGTCAGGCCTTTTTGTGGTAGCGTTTGCAATAATGCTGACGACAAACTTTTTTCAGACACGTGGCGTTACGCCGCTGCAAAACGAGGTAGTAGAGACACTCAAACAACTCAACGACAGCAATGCCGATAACCCCGAACTGCAAGAACAGATACGGACGCTGGACTTGCTGGCACGCAGGGCGTACTTCGTGCGACACGACCATCTGATGGTTGGCGTTTACATACTTATAGGGATGTTTGTGGCGCTGATACTTAGCTTGCGGATGTATTTTGCCGGATTCAAGGAGGTGCCCGACAAGGATATAGACCCGGTGGACGAATGGATTATCAAGTCGAAGGCGCGAGGGTATGTAGGATGGGTAGCCACAGGATTAACAGCGATAGCGCTTGTCTTCACACTTGCGAATGAAATGAAAAAATCAACGGCAACAAGTGAATCAACAGAAACAACGGCAACAATCGAATCAACAAAATTAACAGAATCAACAGAATTAACAGATTCGACGACATCGATTGAATCGACATCACCCGAAACAACTGAAACAGCGGTTGAAACAACAGCAACAACAGCTGAAGCATCATCAGCCGAAACAGAAGCAACAGCTGAAACAGCCGAAGCAGCAACAACAACAGCCGAAACAACAACAGCAGCATCAGCTGAAGCAGCAACAACAGCCGAAACAGCAACAGCACCAACACCATCGCAAGCATCGGCCGTTGCATATAACGGATTCCGGGGAAACAATTCAAACGGCACGACGCAAGCCAAGGGCATACCTACTAAATGGGATTTGGGAACCATGAATAATATCGCATGGAAAAAGGAAATTCCGCGCAGCGGCTACAACTCGCCGGTAATCAATAACGGCAGGATATATTTCACCGGCGCCGACGACGAAGCACGCGAACTGTACTGCTATGACCTATCTACAGGCGAGCAACGCTGGAGTCTCGCCGCAAAAGGCATAGCCGGCTCGCCCTCGCAGATGCCGAAGACCACCGAAGACACCGGTTTGGCCGCATCGAGCGTAGCCACAAACGGCAAGGCTGTTTGCGCAATCTTCGCTACCGGCGACATCATCTGCGCCGACATCGACGGACATCAACTGTGGGCCAAAAACCTCGGCGTCCCCGACAACCATTACGGCTATGCCTCCTCGCTGCTCGTTTACGGCAATTCGGTAATCGTGCAGTACGACAACCGCCAAACGCCCAAAGTAGTAGCCTTCGACCTGCAAACAGGCACAATCCGATGGAGCAAGAACAGGCCGGAGAAGATAACATGGAGTTCGCCGATGATAGCCTACATCGACAAAAAACCGCAACTCGTATTGATGGGCAATCCGGCCATCACGGCCTACAATCCCGACAACGGCGAACAGCTGTGGAGAGTGGAATGCATGACCGGCGAAGTAGGCTCAAGTCCCTGCAGCGCGGGCGGCATGGTATTCGGAGCTAGCGAGTACTCCAAGTTAGTAGCCATCAATGCTGCCGACGGCCTTCAGATATGGGAAGCCAACGATTACCTGCCCGAAGTATCAAGCCCTGTGGCTACCGACGACAACCTGTACGTAGCCACAAGCTACGGCGTCTTTGCGCAGTACGACGCCAAGACCGGCGAGTTGCGCAAGCAACACGAGCTTAACACCGAGTTCTACTCCTCTCCGGTCATCGCCGAAGGCCGCATCTACCTCCTCAGCAACGACGGCAAGATGCACATCTTCACGGCCGACAGCGAGTGCCGACTGCTCGACTCGTTCGACACCGGCGAGCGCACCTTCGCAACACCCGCCTTCACCGACGGACGAATAGTAGTCAGAACAGAAAAAAGTATTTACTGCGTAGCCGCCAAGTGATATGGAATGTAATTGCAAACAGACAGAAGCAGACGCTTTGGAAACGATAGCCCGTGTCGATGCCATCATCGAGCGCACAGGCCGTTCGCGACACACCGTTATCCCCCTGCTTCAAGCCTTGCAGACAGAGTTCAGCTACCTGCCATCCGCTGCCTTGGAGCGCATCTATGAGCGCACCGACATAGACCGCGCACAAATCATCAGCGTCTCAACATTCTACTCGCAGTTCAGGCATATACCCTACGGACGGCATCTGATAAAAGTATGCACCGGAACGGCCTGCCACGTCAAGGGTGCGAGCAATGTCTATGACTCGTTTCGTCGGGAACTGAAAATGAAAGACGACGAGATAACAACGGACGACAAACGTTTTTCGATAGAGAAAATAGCCTGTCTGGGCTGTTGCACGCTTGCGCCTGTGGTGCAGATTGACGAGAAGATTTACGGTCACGTCATGCCCGGTAAAGTCAACGAGGTGATAGATAATTTTCTGGCCGTCGAGGAAGAGAAAGAGCAAACCGGAGAGAAGCGAAAGAAACGTCAGGTAGCAGGCGAGATAAGGCTTGGCATGGGGTCATGCTGTCAGGCCAGCGGCTCGACCGACATATATAGGGAACTGCTGAAGGCATCCGACGAGTTAGGCATTGAAATCAACATCAAACCTGTGGGCTGCGTAGGCGTATGCAACAAAGTACCGCTGATTGACGTCGTGCAGGACGACGGCGGCATCACCCGCTACCCGAACGTCAAGGCCGCCGAAATAAAAGAGATACTGCATCATAACTTCAAACCGGCGGGCGCTCTCAAACGTCTGAAAAACAGTCTTATCAATCATATAGATACTTTCCATACCGACACGACATGGAACAACGTCGTCTGGCAGCCCGAAAACGAGCGCACAGGCGTTATCAACTCCTTTCTGTCGGGGCAACAGCATATCTCGACCGAGGGCTACGGCTTCCTCGCGCCGCTCAACATTGACGAATACATCACGCATGGAGGCTTTGAGGCTCTCAAACGGACGCTGACCTCGATGAAACGCGAAGAAGTCATCAGCGCCATCCTTGCAAGCGGACTGCGCGGACGTGGCGGCGGCGGTTTCCCGACAGGCAAGAAATGGACTATAGTGGCCAACGCCGAAACAACTGAAAAATACATCATCTGCAATGGCGACGAGGGCGATCCGGGCGCATTCATGGACCGCATGATGCTCGAATCATATCCGTTCCGCGTCATAGAAGGACTGCTGATAGCCGGTTATGCCATCGGCGCCAACAGAGGAGTCTTCTATATCCGCGCCGAGTATCCCCTGGCCGTTACCCGCATACGTACCGCCCTGCAACTGTGTAGCGAACGGGGCTTGATTGGCGCCAATATCGCCGGCAGCGACTACTCGCTCGACATCTCGATATTTGAAGGCGCAGGGGCTTTCGTCTGCGGCGAGGAAACAGCGCTTATAGC
>JAITPL010000117.1 GCA_031289445.1 Tannerella sp. | reverse complement strand
ATATGATGCTGTCCCATATCTCATCGACTACATTGCCTCCTCCGATAATAACCAGCGAGCCTTTGGCGGGGCCGTGACGCAATTCCGACGGCGTGATTTGTATAGGCTTTTGCGCCTGTGAAGCGAAAAACCAAACGACTGTTATAAACCAAATAATTGTCCTTTTCATATAAAACGTATTTAATATACTCCGTCTCCGTTTTGGGTAAGGTCAGGGTCGTTTTTCAGTTCGCTTGTAGGGATGGGAACAACCCAGTAGCGTGAATCCTTATAGACTGGATTGAGAGCGCCGAAAACCACGCCTGCACGACCTGTGCGGATGATATCGGAATAGCGGTGTCCCTCGAAAGCAAACTCGTAGCGGTTTTCGTCCTCTACGACGAGCAGCAACTCATCCTTGCTCAGCGAGCCGGGCGAATCGAGCAAGGGTACTTCCGCGCGAGCCTTGATAGCATTGATGTCGGCTATTGCGCCGGAAATATCGGGGCTTGATTTTTTCAGCCTTGCCTCGGCGCGTATAAGATATTGCTCTGCGAGGCGGAACAGAAAGACCGACGACGAGCGGTCGGACTTGTTGTAAATTTTTATCAGCCAAGCCGCTATAGAAGACTCATATTTTATATACAGTGAGCGTTTGCCACCTTTGGCAGGGTCGTTGAGCAAGTCGGCAAAATCCGGCTCGGCTATATAGTCGCCCAGACCGCCTTCGGCCGCAGTAGCGAAGTTAGTACGCACCGGATTGCCTTCCGTTGTGCTGCAAGCTACCTCAAAGATGCCTTCGGTCGAGAAGCGTGTTTCAAACCAGTTATTGCCTGCTTCCAGACCTGTCAGTGCGAGTTCGGGGTGCGAGATTAGTTTTGTGGCATAGCTTTCGGCGTCGGCCCAGCGCTCCTGATAGAGATAGAGCCGCGCCTTGAATGCGTAGATAGCCCATATAGAGACCCTTCCCTTATTAACATTCCAGGCCGTGCTGCCGAACTTGCTCTCGGCCTCGTTAAGGTCGCTCTCAACCTGCTTGAGCACGTCGGCCTTTTGGCTTTTGGTGATGCCTGTCTGGTTAGTCGCCGTGGACGGCTGCAGTACTATCGGCACATTTCCGTAGGTACGTGCAAGGTCGAAGTAGGCAAATGCACGCAGGGTATAAGCCTCGGCGAGTATCTTATTCTTACTGCCTGACGTGAACAAACTGTTATCCAGAGCCTCGACGGCTGTTATGACGTGGTTGGCGCGGTTGATAAGCGTGTATTTGGCTCCATAGCCGCCACCGCCGGTACGGTCGGCGCCGCCGGTAACGCCACCGTCGGATTTCAGCGTAGGCACTACGACGGTGCGCAGGCTGTTGAGTATCACATTGTCGGCGGCAGTCTCAAACGTGAGTATGGCTGTGCCGGCGATGCCGCGAATAGATGCATATACGCCTATCAGCGCTTTCTCGGCCGATGACTGGCTTATGATGATGTCGCCGTCTTCAATCTGCGTCTGAGGTGGAAAATCCAGCAACTTGTCTTCGCAGGCTACGGTGAGCAGTAGAGATATGAATATAAATATGTACTTTTTCATTTCTGTAATTGTTAAATATTAAAATGTTAAATCTAATCCGAATTAAAATGTTAAGTCTAATCCGAATAATACTGTTTTAGGATGCGGCGGTGTGCCGAAGTCAAGCCCCTGTACTATACCGCTGCCTGCATTGACTTCAGGATCCGGGCCGGTATATTTGCTCAATAATATAAGGTTGGAGCCGGTTACATACAGTCGTGCACGCTGGATTCTTGCTTTAGCAGTCAGTATGCGGGGGATGGTGTATGAGAAGGTGATGTTCTGCAGGCGGATAAACGAGCCGTCTTCGAGGTTGCGTGTCGAACGCTGCTCGTAGTTAGTCGAGCCGTCGGCGTTCACGGTGGATTTCGGGCGAGGCAAAACTTCCGTAATATAACCGTCGCCGTTGACCTTATACTTGGCTTTATCCTCTTCTTTCCAATAGTTCGTCGAACTTTTCTGAATAGTGCGGCTCAATGTTCGCGTACCGCCCGATTCGAGGAAGGAGCGAGTATAGTTGAAAATCTGATACCTGTACTTGTAGTAGAAGCTGAAGTCCAGAGCGAAGGCCTTGTAGGTAAGTGTATTTTTGAATATGCCTTCGACCTTGGGCCATGCATTGCCGAAGATTTTCTTGTCGGCTTCGGTTATCTTGCCGTCGGGTGTACCGTCGGGGCCTGTCCAGTCGTCATAGACGGCGTCTCCGGTAGCAGGGTCAACGCCTTTATAGTCGTACAGATAAAACGAGTGCAGCGAATAGCCTTCGCGGGCGATGGAGCCGTAACTCGCATTCAGTTGCTCTACGGGCAGTTTTTCTATCTTGTTGATATTGCGGGAGGCGGTGATGACGGTACGCCACGAATATGCCTTGCGTTCGATATTGGTAGATGTTAGCGAGAACTCGTATCCCTTATTGGATATTTCACCGGAGTTTTTAGTAACCGAGCCGAATCCTGTCTTGCCCGCAAGCGTCTCGGCAAGCAGTAAGCCGTAAGTGAACTTGTCGTAATAGTTCAGTTCGACTTCTACGCGATTTTTCAGCAGTGCGAGGTTGACGCCCGCGTTCCACTGTCGTGTCGATTCCCATTTCAGAGCCGGGTTGCCGAGCTGCGAAGGTGCAAGTCCGGGCTGTCCGTCATAGACGCTTCCTCCACTCCACAAGCCGAGATGCGCATTGCCTCCCGAAATGTTTCCTACTATTCCGTAGCTGCCTTTGAGTCGCAAGTCGCTAACGATGCTTTTTTTCGGAAAAAATTCTTCGTTGATTGGATTCCAGCTGAATCCTATCGAGGGAAAATAGCCGGCGCGGTTTTCGTCGCCCAACTGCGATGAAGCATCCCTTCGCACGGTGGCGTCAACGCTGTAACGGTCGGCAAACGAATAGTTGACGCCGCCAAACCACGAGATAAGACCTGAGCCTGAGCCGGAAGCCGAGCCTGTCTGCGTAGCCGTCGATGCTACCCTCTTGAAGGCGTCGCTCGAAAATCCTTTGCCCGAAACGCTTACGTCTTCATTCGTTCTCTTATTGTAAGCCCAGCCGGCATAAGCGGAAACGGTATGCCTGTCGAACGACCGGAAAAAGTTCAGCGTCTGCTCGGTAGTGAAATAGTTGGATATGCCGACGGAACTTTCGGCTGCGCCGTCGGGATAGCCCTGACTGAGCAGCGGGCTGTAGTAATAGGTATCGTGTCCCTGATTGCGGTCGTTGCTCCATGAGGTCTTGAAGGAGAGGAAATCAAACAGGTCGTATTTGGCGTAGAAATTATTCGTAACGCGGAAGCCTTTCGACCCTCCGTCCCAGTTTTCCAGTACGGCTATGTGGTTGTTGAAAGCTCCTGCGGCGTTGAAAGAGCCGTCTTCATTATATATTGGCAGAAATGTGGGGGTATGCTGGGAGGCCTGAAAGAATCCTGCCGGGCCGTCGCCTACCTTGACGTTGCCGCGATGGTTGACGGATACGGCGATACTTGTTCCTACCTTCAACTTCTGCGTTATCGAATGGTCGATGTTGAGACGCAGTCCGTAGCGCTCGAAATCTTCCAGCCTAAGCGTCGCTTCCTGAAAGGTATAGTCGCCTCCGAGGTAGAAGTTGGTCTTGGCGTCGCCGCCCGAAATCGCGAGGTTGTAGGTGTGCTGAAAGGCGGTGCGGAAGACGTCGCTTACGCGGTCGTAAGTGCCCTGCTCTTCGGGCAGGCCGATAGCGCCGTTGCCTTCGCTGACGGGTCGAAACGGACGCTGTTCCCATTTGCCGTCGTTCTTGTAGGCTTCATTGACAATCTGTCCGTGTTCGGGGCCGGTAGTCAGTTCCCAGAGATTGAACGACTTCGAGAGTCCGGTTTCAGCCTTGAAGTTGATGCGTGTCGGCGTATTGCGCGAGCCTCTTTTGGTAGTTATAAGGATGACTCCGTTAGCCGCACGCGCTCCATAAGCTGCCGTAGCGCCGGCATCCTTCAGTACCGTTACCGATTCGATGTCTTCGGGATTAAACTCGGCCAGAGGGTCGGCGTCCTGCGAGAGGTTTATCTGTTGCGAACTGCCTGTCGTCGCTATGCCGTCGATGATATAGAGCGGGCTGCCTCCTCCGAGCGACGTGGCGCCGCGCAGACGTATGAACGATGCCGCTCCGGGTGCGCCCGTGCTGCGGGCAATCAGCAAGCCGGGCGATGCGCCCTGCAACTTTTCGGTGATACTTGCCGACGGCACGTTGGCTATCTGCTCAACCTTCACCGTGCCGACCGCTGAAGTAACGGCGTTCCTCTTCGCCTGCGAGTAACCGATGACTACCACTTCGTCGAGCACGTTGAGGTCTTCGTACAGTGCGACCGTAAGCTTTTCGGAAGCATCATAGATGTCGATTTCCTGAGTTTTGTAGCCGATGTAGCTGACCTCAATCACTACGGGCGTCTTGATGACCGAAAGTGTAAATTCACCCTTGTCGTCGGTCGCAACGCCGGAGCCGCTTGCTCCTCCCCTGACCAGAACAGCTGCTCCGATGACCGGCTCGCCGGTCTTCGAATCCAATACCTTGCCCTTTATGTCGGGGAGGCTTTGCGCGTTAGCGACGAACGAAAATGCCATAAAAACAATCAATGTGATGCCTGTTTCAAAAAAATGTTGTACTTTTGTCATGTCTAAATAATTTTTTTAGATGTTCGGCGTCTCTGCTTCTTCCAATGCCAATTCGAATAGCAGGGACGCTTTTTTTTATTAATTCACGCCGCAAAGGTACGGACAAATTAATAAGCCCGCAATACCATAAATATGGTATGATGCGAAAAATGCCTCAAATATGCGAAAAAAGTTGCCGGTTTTGCCCGAACCGGAGTTCCGGTTTAGTGTTTTCCGGACGGATTTGCCTCTGTCTGAGTTCGGACAGACTGTTTTCCTATTGATATGTCTCCCCGATGGGGATGCGACACGCTTTGATGCGAACAATGGATAGATTGCTTCGTTCCTTGCAATGACGCAATCATAACCATATTGACATGAAGCGGGTGTAGGGGCGTATTGCATACGCCCGGGATAGCGTTTGGCGACCCGCAATGGCGAAAATATCTGCCTTTGACACGCTCTCTAACCGGACACGGTATGTTGCCAAAATGCGCCGAAATCTGAAAAAATGTCGCCCGAAGCATCAAAAAATGGCCAAAAATGGCCAAAAATGGGTACTGATAATCAGGCACTTGCCAAATTGTCCCTTTTTTTAGCCAAATTGTCCCCTTTTTTTGGGGGTTATATTATATCTTTGCGCCCCGAAAGTTATTTTATCATTATTACCAACTCAAAAAATAAATATTATGAGTCGTAGATTTAATCACAATCTTACAAGTATCAACAGAGACATGGA
>JAITPL010000165.1 GCA_031289445.1 Tannerella sp. | reverse complement strand
ATCAGGATACCCGACGAATAGGTGTCGGTAAACGGAAAGAAGGCAAACGGCAGCGCAAGTGGAAGTGGCACATCCTCAATAACCATATACAGCGGCCCGGCCACAATATCCTTGCCCGGCCGCACCTTGGCCTTCGTCATGTTGATATAAAAATGCGGGTGTTCATGGTCGTCGCAGGTCGTATATTTGCCGTCCTGCATGTTCATTACGTCTTTGCCCACTTTCTTGGCCATCTCTGAGGTAACGTAGCCTTCGCCTTGCTGTGTAACGACGCTTCGTGCCGTTGCTTTCTCGGTCTTGAAGTTATAGTACATCTCGCGAGCCTCAAGTTCCTGACTGCCGTCCGAGAAGACAGGGAAACCGAACTGTTCGTCCAGCGAATCGACGCCATGAGTGGCATAGAGCAGGCTGCTGTCCATTTGCATGCGTATCATCTCTGCCTTGAGTTCTATCGTCTCGTACTTGACGTCGCTTTCGCCGTAGAGGAAAGCCTGATTGCCTGCTACCCATACTATCGAATCATTAGCCATATAATCGACTGTCGCATCTAATCCGCCTTTTTTGCGGGGAATAGAATCGGTTGATAATGAATCGGTTAATGCCGTTGCAATATTTGGGAGGATTTGGGTGAGGCCGTCTGTCGGAATGATTTGTGCGAGGCTGTCAACCGAGAGGCTGTCAATCGAGAGGCTGCCAATCGCGAGGCTGTCAACAGAAAGACCGCCAACCGAGATACTGTCATTCAAGAGCCTGTCAACTGCATGATTACCAACCGAGATACTGTCTTTCGAGCTTCCCTCATTTACCGTTTCGAATATTACTGTAGCTACCGTTTGCACGGTGTCCGCCAAAGAACGCGCCGCCGCTTCCGAAGCAACCTGCCCCGGCTTCGTACCGTCGTGTCTTTCGGGCGCTTGTATCACCTTGCAACCTGCACCGACCATCAATAGCGTAAACAATAATATCTTTTTCAAAATCATTGACTGAAATATTTGCACCAGTACCTAAATCTCTCTACCGTCTCTTCGCCGTACTTACTCAATGAGGCAAGCGTTTTTTCGACGCTTTTCTCCCTGTCGAGTTTAGTTTTGCTGAAAAACTTGTCGGCAAAGCATATCAGTTGTTCCTCAAGCGTTACCGGCATGAAGTTCCTCTGTGGAAGCGGCAAATGCTGCTCCTCAATCGTAGCTGCCGAGATACCTGTTCCTGTATGCCTTTCGCATACGAGAGCATGAGGCTCCAGCCCTTCTGCCCTAAGCATATCGGCGCCCAGATAGCCGTGACATATATACGCATGACTGCCGTGGCAGCCTATTTCGGGCGCATCGCAACGGATGATGCCTATATCGTGCAGCATAGCCGCCTGTTCGACAAACCGCAGGTCTAATGCCATCTCCGGATGCGACCTTGCGATAGCCATTGCCTTCTCGGCCACGCTTCGGCTGTGATTGACCAGAATCCTGTAAGCATCCGACCCTGCATCGTAATATTTCTCTATTATCTTTATTGGATTCACGTAAGTAAACCTGTCGTACATAGTCATTTTCTTTCAAAATCGACCCCAAAGGTACGGTTTTTTTCTTACAAATTAAAAAAAAACATGGAAAGTAGCAGTTACCTTCCATGTTTGCGTTCAGTTCAGATAGAAATTTCTATACTGCTGAGTCCGGGCTTTTGGCGTCGGACTGTAGATTCGTGCAAAAACGCGAATGACATCAAGCGTTTCGGGACGGGGACCAACGGCTTCTCTTTTCATTTGATTCGTTTCAAATACGTTAATAACAGGTGTATAATACGTCATAGGCAAAGGTGTTAATTAGTTTATACCTTATAAACGCCCCTGACGGCATATTATTGTATCCGAAACGAAAAAAAATTCAGAAAGCGAGTTCGATATGATGCTCTTCGGCCATGCGACGCATGTTGATGATGGCGTAGCGCATACGGCCAAGCGCTGTATTGATGCTCACACCGGTCATGTCGGCTATCTCTTTGAAACTCAGATCCTGATAGTATCGCATTTCGAGTACCTCGCGTTGATTGTCGGGCAGATGGCGCACCAGCTTTTTGACGTCCGAATAGACCTGTTCCTGCACCATATCATCCTCGATTGTGCTGTCGCAGAGGCGCATGTCGTTCAGCAGGTCAACCTCTACCTCGTCGTTCGAGATGGTGTTCTCGTTACGCTCCTGACGGAAGGAATCGATGATAAGGTTGTGTGCTATACGCATTATCCAGGCCTTAAACCTGTCCTGGTTCGTATAGCGACCCTGCTTTATGGTCGTGATAGCCTTCAGGAAGGTATCTTGGAAGATATCCTCCGTAAGGTCTCTGTTACGTACCGTGTGCAGGATATAAGAGTGCAGTGCGCTCTTATGCCTGTTCAACAACTCGTCGAATGCGGGATTATTCCCATACGCATACATCTCGACCAACTGTTCGTCGGTCATCGTCTTGTAATCGTTCATTACTTTTAATTTAATTGGTTTCGAAGTAATGTGTATGCTATAGGCAGATAATTTTTAAGTTTGACATTGATTTTAAAAAGTTTGTGGCTGCAAAGATACAACTATTATTAGACAAGGTGCAAGTTTTTACCGGTTTTTTTGTAAAAAAGGCGGGAATCTTGTACAAAACCCCCGCCTTTCGAGTACAAAAGTAAAATTAGAATTTATATCCCAAAGTCAGAGCCAGCCTTGTTGAGCTGGATGTGAGGGATGCCGGTGTTGAAATAACGTCAAAGTCATAATCCTTGTAGTAGGTGCTTGAGAAGGCATACGCCTTTCCGTCATACTTGCGTAGGATGTAGGCGAAGTCCATGAATATGTTGGGCGTAAAGCGGTATCCAAAGCCTAAGGTGTAGTAGTTCACCGCATTTGACGAGGTCGTGAAGTGAGGGATAGTGCCCGAAGGCATGACCTCGACGTCGTTATTGACCAGCTTGTCGCTCATGGGCGATAGCTGCGTAGCATAGCCCGCGCGGATAGCAAGCCGCGGAGTTACTTTCACCTCGACGCCCAGCCGCAGGGCATTGCTCGAAGAGAAGTCAGACTTGATGTCCTTGTTCATCTCGTATCCGTAATCGTCGCCGTCCCTGTCCGCAAAACGCATCTTGCCATAGTTCGTCAGCTCGTAGTCGGCGCTTACGAGGGCAAACTGTCCGAAGAGCAGCGCGGCGCTGAATGTCCATTTATCCGGCGACCTGAACGAGTATTCCGAATAGGAATCGTTAGGAGTGCTCGACTTGGCTTCGGGTTGATCGTAACCGTTGATATAGCTGCCGGCGTCCGCGTTGTAGTAATCGGTCATATTGTAGTAGCGAGGCGAGTTGTAGGCAACTCCCAGACGCAGCAGCTCAAGGTTGACGATAGCGCCGACATTGATTGATACGGCGCTGCCTTCGGTGTTGAGCCGGTTGTCTAAATAGAGGTCGTCGGTTTCTACGCGGCCAACCATATTAGGGGCGCTCTTGAACTGTTCATCGTATGTCGAAGTCATGCGATAGTTGATTTCGGTGAATGAAAGCGAGGTGCCGAGAAAGACTATGTTCAAGATATTGGTACCCAGGCCGATGTTGTACTCATCGACCGAGCCGCTTTCGGTTACAGCCAGCATGGTAGAGCTGGGGCCGGATATGTTCCAGTTGTCGCCGTTCCACCTTCCAAAGGCGTTGTGATAGATGTTGTTGCCGTTCCCTGTGATGTTGCCGAACATTCCCGCTTCATAGCCCAATACGGAAAGCCATTGTCCGGAAAGGTTAGAGTTGTAGTAAGGGTCATATTCGTCTTTGACGTACTGCAAGTCTCGTTCGTCGATGTAGGACGCCTTCGAGGCGGTGTAGTCGGCCAGCGAAAAATCCTGTCCATTGCTTTCCATGCGGTATTTGCGGTTAAAGTTTTTCAGGCGGTTGAACGAGAAACCGAGGTTCCAGTTCATTATGCCACCATCCGAACCTGTAGGGAAATACAGTTGAAAGCCGAAATTGTCAAGAGTAAAGCCGGTGCGGCTAAGGTTGTTTTTCATCCCGTTCCAGTTGGTAGAACTCGAAGCCGTCGAGAGGTCGAATGTACCTGAAATCTCCGAACTGCGATATATCCCAAGTCCGGCCGGATTAGTTGACAATACCGAGATGTCGCCACCCAAAGCTCCGAAAGCTCCTCCCATTGCCATTGAGCGGGCTGTACCGCTTAACTCGGTGTTGCTCAGGGTATAAGCATCTATCTCATTACCCTGTGCAAACACACTTGTACTGCACGCAAGCATCAAAATGCCTGCTATATATACGATTTTTTTCATACGTCTGTAATTTTAAATTGTCATTACCTTCGACCGCCGGAACGACTGCCTCCACTCGAACTGCTGCTACTTCCGCTGCTGCTTCCGCTACTTGAACGGCTGCTTGAGGAAGTGGTGCCGCTGCTTCCACTGCTGCTCGATGATGATGAGCTTGGAGTCGATATCGAGCGACTGCTGCTTGAAGATGATGTTGACGGCGTACTGCGATTGACTGTTGACGAACTGCTATTGACTGTTGACGAACTGCGATTGACTGTTGACGAGCTGCGATTGACCGTTGTGGATGTTTTGCTGTCGCTTGAATTGGCAGTGTTTGCATCCGAAGCGCTGCGGGTACGTTCCGTGCGTGTTACGGTCGGGGTTGTTGTTGTTGTTCTGCTGGTCGAAGTCTCGTCCGATGCACGCCTTACGGTGCGACCTGAAGTTGCTTCGCTGTTGACAGCTCTGTTACTGTTGACCGTCCTGTCGCTGCTGACCGTTCTGTCGCTGTTAACTGATCTGTCGCTGCTGACAGTTCTGTTGCTGTTGACGGATCTGTTTGTTTCGGCGCGAGAGACGCTACCGTCTCTTGTTGTGGCGCTACGTGTAGCATTATCGCGGATTACAGAAGTGCTGCGTCCCGAAGCGTTGCGTCCCGAAGATGAAATAGCTGAACGCGAGCCTGCCGTGTTGGAACTTGCATAGCGACCGCCTGCGCGTGTACCGCTCGTTGCAGCGCGTCCGTACTGATTGCGATAATAGGGTGTATTGTAGTGGTGGTTATGTCCGTAGCCCCAGCCTCCGCCGTAATAGCCTCCGTAATAACCGCCCCAGCCACCGTAGTAGCCACCATAATAGCCGCCGTAGTAACCTCCGTAATAGCCTCCCCAGCCGTAGTACCAGTCATTGTACCAGGGCGAGTACCATCCACTGTAGAAGCCGCGATAGCCCCAACCCCAGTAAGGTCTGTACCACGAGTTGTAGTAGAACGGGTCGTAGCCATATCCATATCCGGATCCATATCCATATCCGGATCCATAGTTGTTACCGATATTGATATTGACGTCAACGCCGCCGTCGTATGTGTCGTAGTCATACGAATAGAATCCGTCGCTGAGATAGAGATTGACGTTATTCGAGCCGGCAATGGTTATCTTGCTTGGCGAGTGATAGCGTATGATGCGTTCCGAATAGTCGAGGTCCGAGCGACGAACATCACTGATTATCGTATCATCATCATAATAAGCATCTTCCTCATAATAAGCATCATAGCTATAATTATCGGCAGCTTCGCCGCTCGAAGAGCGACGGTTGTATGCGTCAACATCCATCATGTCATAGCCGCTGTACGACGAGGCTGACATGCCGCCTGTCGATTCATAGCTGTTAGACCGACTTGCCGCAGTTGTCGTTGTTGCGGGCGTCGTAGTCAAAGCGCGGCTCGTAGCTGATGACGTAGTCGGTGTAAGGGTTTCGACTTTTGTGGTCTTCTTGCTTTTGCTCTTACCTGAAGAGAAGTAAACATCATCCACAAATTCTTCCTGTGCATAGGCGCCGACAGTCATTGCTATCATCGCCAAAAATGAAGTAATTTTCAAAGTTTTCATTTCAATTTCCTCCTATAATTAATTAGTTTGACAAGAGTATTATCTCTTTAGTACTTAGATGCTAAACTAAGCCAATGGTTTAATACTTGGTCTGTTTTTATTCCAAAATAATCACAAATATACGGCTTATTTTTCAAACAGCGTCCAAATGCATAAACTTTAACATATCCGTACATATTATGTATATGGTATAGACGGAGATTTTCGTAAAATGTTGCATGAAGAGAGAAAAAAAATTGCAACTCCTTTTTGCATGTCCGATTTTGACGGCAAGGGCAATGCCTTGAAGCGAACTGCTGAGGATTCATGAAATTATGAGCTTGCAAAAGTCGTCGTTATTCATAATTTATTACTATTTTTGCGCCTCAAAACAAAATTATTCAGATGTCTAACATAGATTTACATGGAATGGGCGTTGCCTTGATAACGCCTTTTAAAGAAAACGAAAGTGTTGATTATGAGGCGTTAACAAGGATGGTTGACCACCTCGTCGATAACGGAAGCGACTACATAGTAACTCTCGGCACAACGGCTGAGACGCCCTCGCTCTGCGAAGAAGAGAAAAAGGAGATAACACAGATAGTAGTCGAGCGGGTCGGACGCCGCATACCTGTGGTGCTTGGCGTGGGCGGTAACTGTACGCGCAACCTGATTCGTCAACTGGAACAAACTGATTTCAAAGGTATTGACGCCATCCTGTCGGTTGTGCCTTACTACAATAAGCCATCACAAGAAGGTATATATCAGCACTTTAAAGCTGTATCGCGAGCTTCGCCGCTACCGGTAGTGCTGTATAACGTGCCGGGGCGTACCGGCGCTAACATGTTGGCGAAAACGACGCTTAGCCTTGCCTACGACTGCGAGAACATAACCGCCGTCAAGGAAGCATCCGGCCTCATCAGCCAGATGGATGACATTATCAAGAATAAACCGGCTGCTTTTCAAGTTATTTCGGGCGACGACGGCATCACTTTTCCTCTTATAGCTCTTGGCGCCGTAGGCGTTATTTCGGTCATAGGCAACGCCTTTCCTAAAGAGTTCAGTCGCATGGTAAGGCTGGCGCTCGAAGGCGACTATACCAATGCGCGTATCATTCATTCGCGTTTTGCAGAGCTGTTCGAGTTGCTGTTTGTGGACGGCAATCCGGCAGGGGTCAAAAGCATGCTCAACATGATGGGATTCATTGAGAATCGCCTGCGCCTGCCCCTCGTCCCCACCCGTATCACTACTTTCGAGAAAATCCGCGAAGTACTGCGCAAACTGAATATAAAGGTAGAAGGTAGAAGGTAGAAGGGCAAAATCAGGGATTTTTGAGGGCTTAGCGAAGAATTATGAAAAAAATTTTGTAAATCACAAAAATATAAGTATCTTTGCAGCGATTTTTCTTTGTATTAACTCAAAAGAAAGGGGGCGGAAAGTTCCCTTTCTCTTTTTAAATATATGATTGATAGAGACATTATACACAGTTTGACGGAGGATAAATTGAAAGGAACGGACAACTATCTTGTTGACGTAACGGTAAGCCCCGACAATTTCATCACTGTCGAGATTGACAACGACCGGGGCGTCAGCATTGACGATTGTGCAGCCCTGAGTCGGCATATTGAAGCCGGTCTTGACCGCGAGAAGGAGGATTACGAGTTGGAGGTAGGCTCGGCAGGGCTTACGGCGCCGCTGAAAGTTCCCCGGCAGTACGGCAAGTTCATCGGCAAGGAAGTAGAGATCTCGCTGAAAGAAGGCGGCAAGGTCAAAGGCGTCCTCAAGGCCGCCGACGAAACGAAGACTACCGTTACGGTAGAGAAGAAGGTAAAGGTAGAGGGCGAGAAACGCAAATCCTCTGTCTATGAAGACATTACGTATGATTATAAAGCAATAAAACAAACAAAATATTTAATTAGATTTTAATTATGGCTAAGAGAAGAGAAGAATCGGTCAGCATGATAGACACACTGGCTGAATTCAAGGATTTGAAGAATATTGACAAGGAAACTATGGTCAATGTCTTGGAAGAATCGTTTCGTAGCGTCATTGGCAAGATGTTTGGCACTGACGAGAACTATGACGTTATCATCAATCCCGAAAAGGGCGACTTTGAGATATGGCGTAACCGGCAGGTCGTTTCCGACGAAGAGCTTAATGATTCAAACCTTCAGGTAACCCTGACCGAAGCTCTTACGATTGACCCCGACTCTCAAATCGGCGAGGAAGTAACAGATGAAGTCTTTTTTGAATCATTCGGTCGTCGTGCTATCTTAAACCTCAGGCAGACCTTGGCGTCAAAGATTATGGAGCTACAGAAAGACAGTCTG
>JAITPL010000160.1 GCA_031289445.1 Tannerella sp. | reverse complement strand
TTTGATTCTCCAATGTAATCCATTTACACATCAGAGGCAAGCCGTCATAGATTTCGTAATGGACATAAGCCGTCATCCCCTTGACCGGCGACGCGGCAGGAGCGTCAAAACGCAGGATGAGTTCCATTCCCGCAGGAGGCCAGGCGGCATCCAAAGAAAGCCATTCCGCACGTTTCGCCCATTCAAACCGCTTTTGAAGCGGCTGCGTGGTATGACCGCCGTATTGAAAACTGTTCGGGTCGGCGACCATTTGATCGACCCATGCAGGCAACAGGTAATTCTGAACAGGTTGCCCGGACAATCCTCCGATATTGAAAACCGTTCCGTCAACGACGATACTGCCTTCCGGGCGGGTTGCCCGAATGTGATTCTGTCCGGTGGACAACTGATATAAACCGGTGGTCGCCAGATTCGGAGTGACGCGAAATACTCTTGAGACCAAGCCATTGGATAATATCAGGTCTTTTCCGTCCTCCGAAACCCGGAACGTCGAAACAAAAGCGTGATTGTCAATCAACCAATCGCTTTGGGTGGTTTCGTTCGTACTGCATGCGCTGAACAGAAAACCGGCAAATACAGCAGCATGGATAAAATAAAGGAATCGTTTCATTGTTTCGTGGATTATATTTCATTCGGTTTCAACAACATCAATGTATCGCGAGAAAACGTGACTGTTCCGCGTTTTTTAAGCTCAAACTAATACTATATATCTCATTTTTACTCATCGAAAACTAATATTTTGTCTGCATAAATATAGATTTTTCAATAATTTGCGCAGACATTTTATAACTATTGCGCCCCTGTGCCGATGCGGTTAAAAACTCCGTTTTCGTTGAATGCTGTCACTGTAAAGCGGTATTCGGAATCGCGGTTAAAGAATCCGGCTTCGTATTGATTGTCGAACACCATGACGGATTGGTTGACGGCTCCGTCTTTCAACCCCACATTGACGATATATCCGGTTACGTTGTCCTGCTTATCCCACCGGAGTGCGAAACGGCGTTTGTCTTCGTTGCGCGTAATTTGCAATCCGGTAACTTCTTTGGGTAAATCGCCTTTTCCGTTTCCGAACACGCGGAACCCGTAGAGCGAAAATTTTCCGGGCAGGTCTTTCGTGTTGGTGATGCGCAGATAGCGCGTTTCGACAGGCTTGTCCAACACGAGCAATTCATGCACGGCGTCTTTCTCGTTTGCCGTTTTATCCACGATGCGCGTCCACCGGTTGCCGTCGCTGGATGCTTCGATGTAATATTGGTAGCTGAACAGCGGATGAGGCGCCCGCATGACAAAGTCCTGGTCGGCAAGATTGACCTGAATGGCACGCACATCCATCGTTTTTATCAAATCGACTGTCAACCATTCGCCGGCATTACCTGTTTCCGCCGACCACCATGTTTCGATTTCTTCGTTGAACGCCAACTCGACGCCATATCCATCGAGCGTAGATGACGCCGTTGCCGGTTTGCGATACGAGAGAAGGTTCCAACCGGCTGAAAAATCGGTAGTTTCAAAGTCCGTTTGATGGTCGGGCGCCACGAATGGATAGTCCGACCATACGGATTGTTGCCTTATCTTGCCGTCTTTGGCGATGCCGAGCGGAAACAGTCCCAGCCGTCGTTCGAACCAGTGCCGCTTAGCGATTTTCATGCTGGCGACGTGCCAATAGTTGCCGTATTTGTCGAGAAAAGTATGACCGTGACCTGCGCCGGCGACAAAACCGCCGGGTTTGAACGAAAAGGGCGAATTGTCCATGTAGGTAAATGTTCCCAGAGGATTGTCGCTCACATACACGCCGTCGGCATAAGTCCGGAACTCGGTACCCGGCGCGGCATACTGCAAATAATATTTCCCTTTGTATTTAATCATGCAAGGACCTTCGTTCCAGCCTTCTTTGTCCTGTTCGTTGTTGTTTCCCGGATTTTCCCATCCATAATCTTTTGCAGAGTGCGGAATCAAAAGTTTCGTCTCACTGATGACCTTGAATCCGTCGGCAGGGTCAACTTGGACGCCCCAAACCGGATTGGTATTGGAACATCCGCAATAGAAATAAACACTGCCGTCGTCGTCGCGAAACCAGGCGGGGTCTTGAGTGCCGGGACCTGTAAATTCGAACTTGGAATCAATCAATTGCCATTCGTCCTTGTCGGGATTGGCGTTTCTGTAAATCTTTTTGGCGTCCCATGAAGCCATGTAATACATCTCGTCGTCCAATATGAGGATGGTCGGCGCGTAGTTATCCATGATTTCCATGCTCTTGCAGGGGATATATGTCCATTCAGCCAAGTCGGGAGAACTCCAATATCCGCCCGATTTGGATGCAAAGAGGTAATATTTCCCCTTAAAATATTCGCAAACGGGGTCGGCAGCTTCACGACGCGCAGGGTCGTTATCCTGATAGTGGAATCTGTAAGCCAAATTCATCGGATTGGCTACTATGCTGCCGGAGAGCATTGCTTTGTCAGCCGGTTTTTCGCTGCAACCGGTAAATAACAGCCCGGCAACCAACAGATATACCTTGATTTGCATGATTTTCGTGATGCTCATGCTGCTCATGCTGTTTATGCTGCTCATAGCTAAATAACAACTTTTTTCTTCTGTTTTATTCATATTGATTATCTCCTATAATTATGTTCCTGTCAAAAAATCTCAGCCAACTATATGCTTCAATTCTCATTCAACGATATATTTCCGCTAATTTGGTTTTACCGTGTATGTTGTTCCCTTTGATGTGAAGAAGGTATTCACGTAGTACTTGACGCCTGACGCTTCACTTTCGTTGGTATGGCACTCTACTCCGCCGATTTTAACCGGTAAGTTTGTCCTTACGGTGCATGTGCCGCCAAGAGTGGAAATGATCTTGGCCTCAGTCAGTTTGCCCTCTTTCCAGCGAATATCTACATCGAAGCCGCCGCGTGCACGCAGTCCCTCGATATGTCCTTCGTCCCATGCGGAGGGCAGGGCGGGCAGCAGATGAACTTCGTAGAGGTGGCTTTGCAGCAGCATCTCAAGCATACCGGCCAGTCCGCCGAAGTTGCCGTCGATTTGAAATGGCGGATGAGCGCAGAAGAGGTTGAGGTAGCTTCCGCCGCCGCTGCCGTAGTTGGTGCCGTTCTTGCGTGTTACACGCAGGAGGTTGCGCAGCAGCAGATAAGCATGGTCGCCGTCAAGCAGTCGCGCCCAGGTGTTTATTTTCCAGCCCAGCGCCCAGCCGGTACCGTCGTCGCCGCGCAGTTCGAGAGAGCGACGGCAGGCGTCCGCCATTTCGGGCGTAGTGAGCGGGTGTATCTGTCTGCCCGGGTAGAGGCCGATAAGGTGGGAGATATGACGGTGCTTGGGTTCGGGTTCGTCAAAATCCTTGTGCCATTCCTGCAGGTTGCCTTTGGCTCCAATCTGCAGGGGGAAGAGGCGTTCACGCTTTTCGAGCAGCATGTCGGTATAGGTATCGTCCTCGCCAAGCAGGACGGATGCTTCGATAAGGTTGGTGAAGAGGTCCCAGATAAGCGTCAAGTCGCAGGTAGAGGCGATGGCGACGCACTGGTTTTTACCCTGTTCGTCGAAAAAGGAGTTTTCGGGCGACATGGCGGGCGAGGTAATCAGCCTTCCATTGTCGTCCTCTACCAGCCAGTCGAGCACAAAGTCGGCTGCACCTCTCATCAGCGGATAGGCGTAGTTGCGCAGATAGAGGGTATCGCCGGTGAAGCGGAAGTGCTCAAACAGATGCTGCGCTACCCAAGGTCCGCCCATGCCCCAGTTAGCCCACGAAGGCCATCCTTTGCCCATGTCGCCGACAGGGTTGGTCTGCGCCCATATATCCGAGTTGTGATGCAGTGTCCAGCCCTTCATTCCGTAGAAATTTTGCGCCGTATGCTGTCCGTTCTGCGCCATGTGGCCTATGTATCGCAGCATCGGCTCGTGCAACTCCGAAAGGTTGGCAACCTCGACCGGCCAATAGTTCATCTGAAAATTGATGTTGGTAGTGTAGTTAGAACTCCATGGCGGACGCATCTCCCTGTTCCATATACCTTGCAGGTTGGCGGGGATGCCTCCCGGACGCGAACACGAAATAAGCAGATAGCGGCAGTACTGGAAGTAAAGCGTTTCGAGGGCTTTGTCGTCGCCTCCTGCCAGATAGTCGTCAAGACGCTTGGATAGCGGAAGATCGATAGCCGGCACGGAAGTGGATGCGGAGGTTGACGAGGAAGTTGAGGATGAGGGTGTTGATGCCGGAGTTGATGCCGGTGTATGCAATTCACCCCGGTCGTTCAGCTCGAATTTCACACGGTCGAAATACGTGCGATAGTCGGCTATGTGCCGGTCTTTGAGCGTTTTATAATCCAGCTTGGCTGCCTGTTCGAGATAGCTTCGGGCTATCAGTTTTTCATCGCGACCTTCGAGAAACGGGTCTTTGTCGAAGCCGTTGAAGCTTGTACCTGCCGAGAGCAGTATCAGCGCTTTGGTTGCGCCGGCAATGCGGAGACTGGTCGGCGTCGCCGAAACCTCGCCGTCATCCGTTATCACCTTAACCAGAATCTGAAAACGCTGTCCCGCCGAATCTCTATATATTACAGGCTCGGCGTTTTGGTTGAAGTAGCTCGGATCGGCGTGCGCAGGCGCTTGTCCGTTCATTACGAGCGTCAGGTCGTCGGAGGTCGATAGAGTGTTGTGCAACTGGCTCTCAAGAGTAACGCCGAAGTCGAGAGCGCCTTTCCCGCTCGCTTCCAGACGGACGGCTATTACCTGATCGGGCGCCGAAGCAAAGACCTCGCGGGTAAAAGTCGTTTCGCCGACCTTATAGCGGGTAGTGGCTATTGCCCTGTTCAAGTCGAGGTCGCGGTAATAATCGCCGGCCTCGCCCTCAATCCCGCCTTCATGCTCTATTATAAGATCGCCGAGCGGGGCGAAGGACTCGGTATATAATCCCTGCATCTTCTGTAGCAGCTCTGTTGCCTTGGTGTAGTCTTCCTTTTCGAGGGCCTGGCGCACCTGTGGCAGATACTTGGGCGATTCCGGATTGGGGTTGAGGTTAACCGGCTGACCTGTCCACAGCGTCTCTTCGTTCAACTGTATCAGTTCTTTGCCTGGCTGTCCGAAGACCATTGCGCCCAGCCGTCCGTTGCCTACCGGCAGCGCCTCGACCCATTCGCCCGCAGGCTGGTCATACCACATCTTCAATGCCGGATTATCCAGTGTAGTCGCCTTCTCGCAACCGTCAAACAAGGCCACACAAGCGATGGCCAAAATCATCTTTTTCATAAGTGTTATATTTTATTTTTTGATTTTCCAAATACCGTCGTTGCCTATAAATATCAGGCGGTCTCTGTAGAGTGCGCCGATAGCCATCTTGAAGTTTTTCTTGCTGCAGGCGAAGAGCGAGTAAATCCTGGCCGCATCGGTTTTATCGCCTACCGGCAAGAATCCGTCGCCGGCATCCAGGGCTTCGAGTATTTTTTTCGCTACGAGGTCCACCTTTTCGTATCCCTGCGGGAAAAGGCTCACATCTATCTTGTCGTCCTCGCGCACTTCCTTGATGTATCCCTTGCAGCGCGTGCCGGTCGCGAGATAGCCGAACACCTGGTTTTGAAAGACCAGTCCGCTGTGTGCGTTATTGATTATGACCTTGTAGCCCAAGTCGGTCTTGTGGACTATTGTCAAGTCAACTTCCTGATTATATTCGTAAGTTGGCGGGATGTTGTCGAGATACTTGTCCAGTCGCGTGGAGGCTGCAACCCTCTGCGTAACAAAATCCAGATAGATATAAACCAGATACGACTGTCCGGCCGTCATCGGCGTCTTCTGTTCGCGGTAGGGCACGAAGAGGTCTTTCATTATACCCCAGTCGAGGAAGGCGCCTACCTTTGAAATCTCCTTGACTTTCATCATGCAGAACTCGCCGACCGTTCCGTAAGGTTTGTCGGTAGTAGCTATCAGCCGTTCCTCGTTGTCCTTGTAGATAAACACGTCAAGCTCCTCGCCGGCGACGGCGTCCTGGGGTACATACCGTTTGGGCAGAAGAATTTCCTTGCCTTCCCCCCCGTCGAGATAGAGACCGAAATCAACGGCCTTGACTATCTTCAGTCTGTTATATTTTCCTATTTCTAAAACTGTTGCCATATACGGTGCAAAAGTAGGTAAAATTCTTGAATATTTGG
>JAITPL010000159.1 GCA_031289445.1 Tannerella sp. | reverse complement strand
GCCTGTCCAAAGATATTCACCTGTTTGAAGAAGCGCTTCAAGTCGATTCGGCGCTTGTGATAGACAAAGGCTTCGCGATATAGTTTGGTGGCGAAGCCGGCGTTATTGATGCGGATACTAAGGTCTATATCCTCGCCGTACATGTCCTTGAAGCCGCCAACCCGCTCATACACAGCCCGCGAGAAACCCATATTGAAGGTGCGGGGCTTGAAGGTCTCCATCTTCACCTTGCCGCCACGGATGCCGCCGGTAGTCCAGAACGAGGTCATGGCATAGTTGACGGCTCTCTGCATCGTGTTGAAGGAGGAATGTTCGCGGTCGGGGCCTCCGAAGCAGTCGGCGTAGTCGTCCTGCAAGAGCCGGTACGCCGTCGCCAGATATTCGGACGGTATGATACAGTCGGAATCGAAGAAGATGAAATACTCGCCGCGAGCCGCTTTCATGCCTGTGTTGCGGCTGTCGCTGCGTCCGGTATTTTCTTTTGTTATATAATTGATATTCAGATATTTGTATTTCTCCACTGCCTCGCGGCAAGGGCGTGTAGAGCCGTCTTCTACAAGTATAAGTTCGAAGTCGGTAAATGTCTGTCCGGAAAGACTTTCGAGCAATTCGGCTGCTTCGTCCGGGCGGTTATAGACAGGTACTATAAGCGAAAAAAACATTTTATAACTTCCTTATCTTACTTGCTGATTTTCAATTCGTCTATGATACGCTGACAGCGTCCCCATTTCTCTATCATCCACAGTACATAGCGTATATCGACGCTGATAGAGCGCTGCAGTTCAGGCTCGAAGGCTATGTCGCCACTCATTGCTTCCCAGTTGCCGTCGAAGGCGAGACCTATCAGGTGGCCGTTCTTGTTGAACACCGGGCTGCCCGAGTTGCCGCCTGTGATGTCGTTATTTGAGAGGAAGCAGAGTTGCAGTTCGCCTTTCTCGTTGGCATATTTGCCGAAATCGCGGCGATGCACAAGGTCGAGTATCTCCGGCTGTAGCCAAAACTCGTAACTCGTCGAGTCTTCCTTCTGGAGTATGCCTTTATCGGTGGTATAGAAGTTGTACCAGGCCGCATCGTAGGGTTGATATCCGCCTATGGAGCCGTAGCTTAGTCGCATTGTAGAGTTGGCGTCCGGATAGAAGACGCTGTCGGGGAACATCTTGCCGAGCGCCTCTATATAAAGTCTTTTGCCTTTTTGTACTTCGTAGCCGATATTGTTGATTGAGCCTGCAAGCTTCATCAAGTTCGCGATTACTGACGAGGTCAGCAGCGCCGCCGGGTCTTTCTTCTCGAACTTTTCGTGTTTCTTCCCGTCTTTGAGTATCTCTATCATCTTGGCCTCCGACAGCAGCGCCGTCTGCGCATACAGGTCGGCGGCATAACGCTCATAGTCGCCTTTGTATTTCTTGTCGATAGACGCATAGATGTCGGGCAGATACTGCTGCGGCACTTTCTCCTTGACTATCCGCATCATTGCTGCAAGCGTCTCCCGGTCTAACGACGGATCGTAGTCCTTGAAGAACGGACGGATACGGTCTCTCATTATTTCTTCGATATCGACGGTCGAGAGATTTTTTTTATAGCTTTGCGAGAATATCCGCGCCAGCCGTATGATTTCAGTACCGCCGGAGAAGGCTTCGGACAGGTAGGTTATATACTTGCGAGGCTCGTCGGTCGCTTCGTAGCTGTCTTGCAAGATTTTCAGTATCTCGCCGTAAGCCTGTTGATTGTCGGCCTTTTGGGCATATTCCGCAAAGGCGGCTTCATTTTCGCGCTTGCGGTCGATGACGTGCAGGTTGGCAAGTCCGCGATTCATGCCTATCGAGTTCTTCCAATAATTTGAACTGCCTGCATATTTCGAGGCATATTTAATGCGGACGGCGTCGTCGGCCTGCATCGCTTTCTTCCATATTTCCTGTTTGACGCCGCGCACCTCTATTCGAGGCTCGTTGGCGCTTTTGATGCGCTGACTGACTCCCCAGGTCGAGAGATAGCGGTCGGTACTGCCCGGAAAACCTATCGTCATGGCATAATCCTTGTTCTGATAGCCTTTCAGTGATACTTCGGCGTAGAACAACGGCTTGTAGGGACGGTTATCGGCGCTGTAATCTGCCGGTTGGTTGTCGGTATCGGCATAAACGCGAAAGACCGAGAAGTCGCAGGTATGGCGCGGCCACATCCAGTTGTCGGTATCGCCGCCGAACTTGCCTAAAGAGCTGGGCGGCGCAAAGACCAGGCGCACGTCGCGATATACATTATATACAATGAGGTAAAATTTGTTCATCGCATAGAAAGGCGTAACATACGCTTCCGTGAAACGGCTCTTACCGTAAGCTGTCGCCAATGCGTTACCTATTGAATCGGCTGCTACTATACGCTCGTACTCGTCTGTTATATGCGAAATCTGCGGAACGATGCTGTCGGTAACGTCAACGGTCTCTTTCAGATAGCGTACCGACAGACCTTCGACCGGCAGCTCTTCAGCGCCCTGTTGCGAGATGAAGCCGTTCTTCAGATAGTCGTGCTCCACACTGCTCAACGCCTGTAGCGAGCCGTAGCCGCAATGGTGATTGGTGAAAATCAGTCCCTCGTCCGAGACCGTGATGCCTGTACAGCCGCCTCCAAAGATAACGACGGCATTCGACAGCGAGGCGTTCTCCTTGTCGTACAGAAACTTGTAATCGGGAGTAAACCCAAGTTCTTTCATTCGCGCCAAACTTTGAGCGTTCAGCTCGTTGATTATCCACATGCCTTCATCGGCATACGTCTTGATAAAACCTGCTATAAGGAGCAGTACCATTCCTGCTAATTTCTTACGATTCATAATTGTATTATTTCGAGTAACTTGATTATTATACTATTTTGCGTAACTTACTGCGCGTGTTTCGCGGATGACGGTTATCTTGACTTGCCCCGGATAGGTCATTTCATCCTGTATTTTCTTGGCTATCTCGTTCGACAGGCTCTCGACGTCCTTGTCGTTTAACTTGTCGGCGCCGACGATGACGCGCAACTCGCGACCGGCCTGAATGGCATAAGTATTGATAACGCCCGGATACGCCATGGCTAAGTGTTCGAGGTCTTTGAGGCGTTTGATATAGGCCTCTACTATCTCGCGGCGGGCGCCGGGACGCGCTCCCGAAATGGCGTCGCAAACCTGCACTATGGGCGCAATCATCGTCTGCATCTCCATCTCGTCGTGGTGAGCGCCTACTGCGTTGCATATATCGGGTTTCTCCTTGTATCGCTCGCATAACTTCATGCCCAGCACTGCGTGCGGCAGCTCAGGCTCGTCGTCAGGCACCTTGCCTATATCGTGCAGCAGACCGGCGCGGCGGGCTTTTTTGGGATTAAGCCCCAGCTCGGAGGCCATGATTGCGCACAGGTTAGCCGTTTCACGCGCGTGTTGCAGCAAGTTCTGACCGTAAGACGAGCGATATTTCATCTTGCCTATCAGTCGGATAAGGTCGGGATGGAGGCCGTGAATACCGAGATCGATTGCGGTACGTTTGCCTGTCTCGATGATTTCATCCTCTATCTGTTTGCGCACCTTGCCCACTACCTCTTCGATTCGGGCGGGGTGAATACGTCCGTCCTGCACTAGCTGATGTAGCGCCAGGCGGGCTATTTCGCGGCGCACAGGGTCGAAACCCGAAAGCACGATAGCCTCAGGCGTATCATCGACTACTATTTCTATGCCGGTAGCGGCTTCGAGTGCGCGTATATTACGTCCCTCGCGGCCAATGATGCGGCCTTTCATCTCGTCCGATTCGATGGGGAAGGTAGTAACGGAGTTCTCGATGGCAGTCTCGGTTGCAACCCTCTGAATCGAGGCTACAACAACCTTCTTGGCCTCCATATTGGCGGTCATCTTGGCCTCTTCCATAATCTCGTTGACGTATGAAGCGGCGTCGGTCTTGGCCTCGTCCTTGAGCGATTCGATAAGCCGGTTTTTGGCGTCGTTGGCCGATAGCCCCGATATAGCCTCCAACTGCTCTACTTCGCGCTGGTGCATCTTTTCGAGTTCTTGCTGCTTGCGCTCAACAACAACTATCTGCGAGTTAAGGTTTTCCTTGATGACGTCAATCTCTGCGTTCTTGCGTTGCAGATCATCCTGCTTCTGAGTGAAAGCCGTCTCTCGCTGCTTTAGTTTGGCTTCAATGGCCTGTATCTTGGCGGTACGTGCCGAAACCTGTTTCTCTAAGTCTGCCTTTAGTTCGAGGAACTTCTCCTTGACCTCCAGCATCTTATTTTTCTTCATCACATCGGTTTCTTTCTCCAATTCAGCCAGTTTTTTGACCCTCTGTGATTTCAAAAGAAACCGTAAAAGAAACCACATCAACAATACTCCGGTAACGAAGCCTGCAATAATAAATAATATTATTTCTATTTTCATCAGTTTGTTTAATTAATAATATGTTTACTGCCCTTTCAGATAGACTTTCAGCTCGTCGCTGAGCTGTTGTATCTTTGTTCTGAAAGAATCAGCGTCTTTATCTTTTTCCATTCTCAAGTGGCTCGTTGACAGGTCGATAGCCGTCATCGCCAGCAGGTCTGTATCCGACAGTTCAGCCGCCTCGAACGTCTGCCTGTAGGTGATGAACTTTTGGCGCAACTGGGCGGTCGCCTCGCGTACAAGCGCCTCTTCTGCGGTTGTATTTACCTTGGCGGGGTATTTTCTCCCGCCGGGTATGACCTCCAGATTCATCGGTATCTTAGTCATCTGCTATCCCTTTTATCAGCTTTATACTTGCGTCCACTTCGTTTATCAATCGGCTCACTCGCTTGCGAGCCTCTGCTGCCTCCGCTGCGTTCGGCGCTAAGAGCCGAGCCGCCAGCATTGTGTTATATTTTATCAGCAACTCTTCGTAGTCATGCTGCGACTGACGTAAAGCATTCTCCTTCGCTTCAAGAGTGGCTTGCAACTCCTTCAAGCGAAGCAGACGCTCGTCGCACAGGCGTATCAAATCGTGCATTCTGTCCTCAAAAACAGCCAATAATTGAGCATCTTCTCCAGTCATCTCAGGCCTTTTTAATCAGTGCGACTACAAAAAAGACTGTTCGTTGTCAAAGCCGGACAGCCTCCTTTTAAGTTATTTCTCAACCGTTTACGCTAACCATACCTGCAACTCCCCGTCTTTTTCATCAAAAACGAGCTTGCCTTCCTTTGATAACCATCCCAGAGCGGCAAACAAGTCCTTGTCGGTCTTGATTTTTGTCGCTTTCTTCAGGTCTTTGACCGTCATCTTGCCGGATGTGCTCAA
>JAITPL010000153.1 GCA_031289445.1 Tannerella sp. | reverse complement strand
TCTCCCGTGATAGCGGCAGCGGCGGCGACGTATGGACTTGCGAGCATTGTGCGTGCGCCCGGCCCTTGTCGTCCCTCGAAGTTACGATTAGACGTTGATACGCTGTACTTGCCTTGCGGTATCTTGTCGTCGTTCATCGCCAGACACGCCGAGCATCCCGGCTGCCGCAGCTCAAAGCCCGCATCCCGCAGAATAACATCCAGTCCTTCTTCGCGTATCTGCTTATCTACAGCCCACGAACCCGGCACTAACCATGCGGTAACTCCCGCTGCTTTTTGCTGTCCGCGCACTATCGAGGCAAACTGTCGGAAATCCTCTATCCGTCCGTTTGTACACGAGCCGAGAAAGACGTAATCGACACGTTTACCAATCATCTCCTCGCCCTCCTTAAAGCCCATGTATTCAAGTGATTTAAGGAAAGAAGCGCGAGCGCCTTCCGAGAGTCCTTCCGCCGAGGGTATGCGTCCGTTGACGCCTGTTCCCATGCCCGGATTAGTGCCGTAAGTTATCATCGGCTCAATATCGGCAGCGGAGAAAGTAACTTCCTTGTCAAACACTGCGTCATCATCGCTGCGCAGAGTACGCCAGTAAGCCGACGCCTTATCCCAAGCCTCGCCCCGAGGCGCATACTCGCGACCTTTGACATACTCAAAAACAGTCTCGTCCGGTGCAATCATTCCACCCCTCGCGCCCATCTCTATAGACATGTTACAAAGCGTGAAACGAGCGTCCATCGACAGACTGCGGATAGCCGAGCCTGCATATTCGACGAAATAGCCCGTAGCGCCGCCTGTCGAAAGCTGCGCAATGATATAAAGCGCTATATCTTTGGATGTTACATAACGTCCAAGCGTCCCCTCGACGTTGATACGCATCGTTCGCGGACGCTGTTGCAGGATACACTGCGAGGCAAGCGTCATCTCGACCTCGCTTGTGCCGATGCCGAAAGCCACTGCACCCATAGCGCCATGCGTCGATGTATGGCTGTCGCCGCAGACGACGGTCATACCCGGCAGCGTCAGTCCCAGCTCCGGGCCTACGACGTGGATGATACCGTTCTTCCTGTGCATCATTCCGAAATGAGTAAGCCCGAAGTCTTTAGCGTTCTTTTCGAGCGTATCCACCTGCAACTTTGAAACAGGCTCTTCGATAGGTTTATCCTGATCGTGAGTAGGAGTATTATGGTCGGGCATGCAGAAGATACGTTCCGGTCTGAGAGGGTGCAGTCCCCGCTCGCGAAGACCCGCAAAGGCCTGGGGACTTGTTACCTCATGACAGTACAGCCGATCGATATACAGTTGTGTGGGGCCGTCGTCAACAACCGTAACGACATGCGCATCCCAAATCTTGTCAAATAATGTATTCATATCTGTTTATCTTTTTCAAATTTGTTGATAGCGTCAATAAAAGCTTCGACAGAGGCCGCTATAATGTCGGTATTGGCCGCAAATCCGTAATAGATATTGCCGTCGTGCGCAACCTGTATATGCACTTTTCCAATATCGTCGCTGCCCTTGTTTATTGCCTGAATAAGAAACTCCTGAATAGTCATCTGTCGCCGTATAATAGTCTTGACAGCTTTGATGGCCGCATCCACAGGGCCGTTGCCCGAAGCGGCGGCCTCGAACTTCTCGCCTGCAATATTGAGGCAGACACTTGCTACCGGACGCACGCCTACGCCCGATGTTACCTGCATGTATTCGAGGCGTATGCTATGCGAGGCCTTGCTCTCTTCGCCGACAATCACCAGCAGGTCGTCGTTGTTAATATCTTTCTTGCGGTCGGCAAGTTTGAGGAACTCACCGTAGGCCTTGTCGAGTTTGTCCTGGTCGAGGTCAACGCCAAGCGTTTGCAGGCGATGCTTCAAAGCTGCCCTTCCGCTGCGTGCCGTCAGTACAATCGAGTTGTCGTCAATGCCGACTTCCTTGGGGTCTATTATCTCGTAGGTCTGAACATTCTTCAGCACGCCGTCCTGATGAATACCCGACGAGTGAGCAAAGGCGTTGCGCCCTACTATCGCTTTGTTGGGCTGCACCGGCATGTTCATAAGGCTCGAAACCATGCGGCTTGTAGAGCATATCTTCTTGGTATTGATATTAGTGTCGATGCCCAGCGTCTTGTGGCACTTCATTATCATCGCCACTTCTTCGAGCGAGGTGTTACCGGCACGCTCGCCTATACCGTTGACGGTTACTTCGGCCTGACGTGCGCCGTTAGTGATACCCGCGATTGTATTGGCTGTAGCCATACCCAGGTCGTTGTGGCAGTGGGTCGAGATGACCGCATTCTCTATACCGCGCACGTTGTCGAAGAGGTACTTTATCTTCGCGCCAAACTCTGCCGGCAAGCAGTATCCTGTTGTGTCGGGGATATTGACCACCGTCGCGCCCGCCTTGATGACCGCTTCGACTACCCGCGCCAGATACTCGTTGTCGGTGCGTCCCGCGTCCTCGCAATAGAACTCCACATCCTCCACATATCGCCTGGCATACTTCGTAGCGGCAACCGCGCGTTCCAATATCTCGTCCGGCGTCGATTTGAACTTGTGCCGGATATGATACTCCGAAGTGCCTATACCGGTGTGTATGCGCTTGTGCTTGGCATACTTCAGGGCTTCGGCCGCCACGTCAATATCCTTCTCCACGCCGCGTGTCAGTGCGCATATCACAGGCCAGGTTACGGCCTTCGATATTTCTACCACCGAGTTGAAATCACCCGGACTGGAAACAGGAAATCCCGCTTCAATAATATCGACTCCCAGTGCTTCGAGAGCCTTTGCCACCTGTATCTTCTCAACCGTGTTGAGTTGACAGCCGGGTACCTGTTCGCCGTCGCGCAATGTAGTGTCAAAAATAAATAATCTATCCATCTGTTTTACAATTTGTTATATATCAAAAAAAACCTTTCTCATTTTGGCAGTGAGAAAGGTTTTTGTACTTTACGTAAACACACAAGTCTCACCATCCATCCTGCTGCAATAGCGCCAAGATAGAAATTAGGCTGATAATCAGACCGTTATGTATCGTATTCTGTATCATATCTCGATTAATTGAGCTGCAAAGATACACATTATTTTTGACTTTGCAAGTTTTTCGGGAAAAATATCATTCCCCGTCAAATATCTTCGCCAAATTTTGGAAAAAAGCATCAATGTCATTATGGATTTCATCTTCCGTCATAATTGACGCAATTGCAGAACGGTTGATTTTGAGATTTGTGTTACCCGCATATTTTATTTGATTAAAAAGCGAATCTTCATTTTCAAAAAGCAATTTTTTACCGTCAATGATGGAGAAAATCTGCGCTTTTACATTTTTCCATGTACTTCCGGCCGGCAATGTTAGATTCTGCTCCGCAAAAACCTTGTCAATTACATCATTATAGGGTTTCATGAATTGATCGGATATGTTACCTGTTTTTTGCACAGCGCGTTTCCACACATCGGGAACTAAAAGATAATTATCAATATTTTTACGCTTCCATTCGTTTAAAACCGCTTGATCGGCCGGTGGATTTATGGCGACCTGCTCGTTATCAAAATCTAACAAAATAGCTTGTTTTAAATTCGGAACAATCTGTTTTAGCGCTTCATAGTGAGTTTTGGCTTTCGATTTCATTTCCTGCTTGGTTGAGCCACCCAAGATATAGGGATAAAATTTCTGATATACTTCGGCTTGACTTAATGTGTTAGCCCAAGCTGAAAGAATGCGCTCGTCATCTTCACCTTCCAAATAAAGAATAAAAGGAGAATCTTGTGTGCGAACAACATCTATGTTGTCAATTGTGCTTAATGCTGAAATAACAGCGCTGCTTGAGGCTACACGTTTGGGATGTCCCGACAAAATAGACAGTATTGATTCAAATTCAATTCCTTTTATAAATTCTTCGGAATGAGTGGCTATCAAAAACTGCATTTGCGTATTGTTCTTTAAATAGTTAATTATCTGACGCTGAAGGTTTACATGCAAATGCGCATCCGGCTCGTCAAACAGAATTGTTGTCGCTTTTTTATATCCGTACATAAACGCCAATAGCGTTAATATTTGATGAAAACCGCTTCCGCCGGAAATAATATCAAATGTTTTTTTATTCTGACGGTATTCCACGGTTATTTCAGTGCTGCTTTCCGAATTATATTCCGGTACAAGTAATTCTATATCAAACCATTTTTCCATACACGACTTGATTTGCGCCCAATCCCGATTATCTTTTATTGCCACTCCATCTCGATTAACCACTCGTTCCAACAAGTTTCTTAATACAGAGCCGGGTTGCGATTTTCCAACATTTTGTCGAACATTAGCCTCCGCAAGCCATTTTTCATGTGGCTCCAGTCCCGAAAACGGCGGCACATACACAATGTAAGGCATTTCGTCCGGTTGGTTTATTCGGGTAAATTCCGACCACCCATTTAATGGTTTTGCATAAACCGATTGAGGTGACTGGTACCTCAGTTGGACACAAAAATGCTTTTCTTCACCTGTATGTATTTTCCAATATACATCAATCTCAATGAAGATGTATAACTGATTTTTTTTACCCGGTCTTTCCGCATCATCTTCATATTTGCGATCGGTTTTATCTCTCCATAGCAAATTAAACTCCGGTACAGGTAATGCGGTGAAATTAGGCAGCACGATTTGAATACCGTTTGTCCCTTTCTTTCTTGACAGGCGAAACTGTTCAACACAAAACTGCCAAATAGCCAAGGCTTGCAAAATTGTACTTTTGCCACTGTTATTCGCTCCAACAATTAGATCGAAATTGTTGAATAGAAAGGTTTCTTCCTTTACCTTTTTGAAATTTTTTAGAATTAACTTGTGTATCATCTTAATATAATTTACTGCAAAGGTACATATTATTTTTTGATTCCGCAAGTTTGCCGGTTGAACTTGCGGATTGCCGACATTAATATCATGAACAGGCGGCTCCGGTTAGTCCAGTATGGCAATCGCTCTGACTGGCGAGCCGTCGCGTCCTTTCAGCTTCAGCGGAAGGGCAAAGAAGGTGAACTGCTTATCGGCAGGAAGCGAGGCCATGTTTGCCAGGCCCTCAACTATCAGTATTCCGGCGCCAAGCATCTTTACATGTACATATTTCCAGTCCACACAGTTTGGCGTAGGCATATCCATTCCTACAAGACCGACTTTTTTATTTGCAAACCAGTCGGCAAGTTCCTTTGAAACAAAGGGAAAGCCGGAAAAGAATGTCTTGTCGGGGAAATGCTTCTCCCACCCTGTTTGCAGAAGCACGGAGCAGCCTGCGTCGATTTGTGAGGCATAAGGCTCAAGGTCGGCCGGCAATATCGGAGTATCCGGCTGCTTATGCGTCAAATCGACTTTCAAGGCGCGTACTACACAGCGTTCGAGGGCTATCTCGTCGATACATTCGCCCTTGAAGAAAAAATGTCGCGGCGCGTCGATATGCGTTCCCTGATGCGTCGAGGTTATCACCCGCGAGAGGTTGTAACCCAGAGTATCCAGTGTGCAATGCCACGAAATCGACAGCTTCGGATCCATTGCCATTGTAGGATCGCCGTCAGCCATTGGAGCAGTTAAATCTACTATCATAAAGTTAAAAGTTAGAAGTTAGAAAATCAGTGAATAGTGAATAGTGAACAGTGAACAGTGAACAACCCTTTTAATCCTTAATTGAACTAAAGATGGTTTACAGAATTAACAAAATTAACAGAATTAACATACAACTATAGACTTTTAATTCTTAATTGACCTGTCTGCTGTCTTTTAATTCTTAATCTTTAATTTTTATGACTATCTGTAAAACGCCCTAATAAGTTATGTAGCCTTGTTCCGCGTAACGTGCAAAGATTGCTTTAGCTGTTCGGCATAGTCTCCAGAATATGTCGTGTTAAAAGCAGGCCTCCGGCTTGCAACACTTGTAACACTTGCATCGAGACAGACAATCGAATTAAGAAACATCGTTCGACGTTTTCAATTAAAAGAACTTTTGACTGTTAACTATTCACTGTTTTATTTATTCGCTTCCGGCGAAATTAGCGGTTTTGCCAAGTCCTTCAGGTCCCATTGCGAGATAGCCTGAATCGGCAAAAAGGTCATGACCTGTAATTACAGCCGCGTCGTCGCTAAGCAGATAGGCTATTGTAGCTGCTATCTGCGAAGGCTCCTGCAAATGCTGTAATATATGGTATTCTTCCCAGGCCTTTGGTACGCTTGCGCGGGTGCCGTCGGGTGTAGCCTTCGCAACCTCGTCGGTCCAAACCCAACCCGGACTGACGCAGTTGACGCGGACGTATGGCGACAAGTCGAGCGCCGCACAGCGTATCAGCTGCTTAACGGCTCCTTTGGCGGCGTTGTAAGTCCATCGCAGCGGTTGGGCGATATGGCCTGAGATGCTCGAGACGCAGACTATTGCCCCCTCTTTCCTTTCGCGCTGTTTCACGAACTCGGCAATCATGAGTGCATAAGCGCCGGGGCCTGCCATAAAGGCGTGCACCCAGTCGTCGTAGCTGGCATCCATGGCCTTGGCGGTAAACGGAAAGGCGTTGTTGACCAGAAAGTCAAGCTCGCCAAACAGTTCGCGGCCTTTGGCTACGAGCATGGAAGGCGTTTCGCGGTCTCCCATGTCGCAGGTGATAAACTCGGCATGACTGCCATACTTGTCGCGGAATGCGGCCAGTGCTGCCAGGCCGTTTTCCTCGTTGCGACCGCAGAACAAGACGTTTACGCCTTCCGCCAACAAGCGTTCTACGGTTGCTTTTCCGATTCCTCGTGAGCCACCTGTTACGATGGCTGCTTTTCCTTGTAATCCGTTCATATTAAATTCTTAGTTTAGTTTATTTCTTGGTATTCTTCCTGCCAGCACTTCGGCAGCGTTTTCCACCGGTCGTGTTTTCAGTTCATAGAGTGATTCTTCCGAATAATATCCGGCATGCGGGGTCAGAATGATGTTATCCAGCGCTGTCAGAGGATGGTCGGCAAGCAATGGCTCGGTCTCGAAAACATCCAGGGCAGCGCCCCGTATGGTCTTGTTTTGAAGAGCTTCAATCAGGGCTTCGGTATCGACCACCCCGCCACGAGCGGTATTGACCAGAAAGGCATCCGCTTTCATCTTTGCAAGAGCGGCGGCGTCGATTAAATGCCGGGTGCTTGCCATGAGCGGGACATGTACGGAGACGATGTCGCTTTGTGCAAGTACCTGGTCGAAAGTCAGCACCGGAATACCCTCGTCGGTAGTAGTGCCGGCTTGCAGGGCGACGTCTGTTCCTATCACCTTGTAGCCAACGCCGCGGGCTTTCAGGGCGGCTGCTCTTGCGATGCGTCCCAGACCTATCACTCCGAATACGCGGGTAGAGATGCGCCGCAAGGGTTTGACCGAAGCCAGACCGTAGTTGCCGTTTCTAATCTCCCTGTCGAGCCTCACTATACCTCTGTCAAGCGCCAAAGCCAGGGCGACGGCATGGTCCGAAACCTCCTGACAGGAATAGTCGGGTACGTTGCAGACGATTATTCCGCGTTCAGTACATGCTTCAACGTCAATGCTATCGACTCCCACGCCGTACTCGCTGACTGCCTTTAGCTTGGGTGCTGCTTCGAGTACGCGGCGCGTTACCGGCGCGTACTGCACCACAATCGCATCGGCATCGTGAACTACAGCGATTACGTCGTCTTCGGTTTTGCACTGTCGGGGCAGCTCGATTTCAAAGCCGTATTTGGCGGCTATGCTGCGTTCGAGGTCTATTGCGCCCAGATTGCTGTCGAGTATTACTATTTTCATTTAATTGTGAATTATGAATGCGTGTTCGTTGCGGGATTGACCTGCAATTTCCCGATTATCATTCGATTGGGTGTATAAAATACATGACGCTGTTTCATACCTTATATTATTCAAATTCTTTCATGAATGATTTCAAAGCCTCTATTTTGGCCTGCGGATATGCCTCGAAGGGGAAGGTCATGGCGCCGTCGGCAAATATGCCCTGCTCGACCAGTACGGCCTTGCAGGTGGCTATGAAGGGCGAATGAAACCAGAGGATGTCCATCAGTTTATCGACTTTCTTCTGTATGAGCGCTACTGCGTCGAGGTCTTTTGCGCGGATGGCTTCGGCCCAGCCGGCAAAGAGTTTGGGCGCGATATTGGGCAGGATGCCTACACAGCCGTTGCCGCCGGAGAGTACGGTGTAGGCGAAGTTGTTGTCGTAAGCGCAGAAGACCTGAAAGTCGGGAAATTCGGGCTTGAGGGTCTTGATAATCTCGACCGTGTGAGCCATATCGGGCACTGTGTCCTTGACGCCGATGATGTTAGGGTGTTTCTGCACGAGTTTCAGAATAGTCCGTGCGCTAATGGAATAGCTTGTGCGGTCGGGGAAATTGTAGAGGTAGATATTACCCTGAATCCTGTCGGCCGCGCGTGAAAAGTACTCGAAGACGCCGTCGTCGGAGAGGCCGTAGTAGTAGGGTCCGACGATGATAACGGTGTCTGCGCCGTTGTCGAAGGCGTAGTTCGACAGTTCGACGGTCTCGTCCACGTCCATCGAGCCTGTGCCGACCACATATTCCGCTCTGCCTTTGATTACCGGCGCTGCGGCCTTAATCAGTTTCTTCTTCTCCGGCAATGCGATGTGCGGGAACTCGCCGGACGTACCGAAGACGGCTATACCGTCCAATCCGCTGTTAATAAGATGGTCATACAAGCGCAGGCATGACTCTGCATCAATCTCCCGTTCGTTGTGCAAGGCAGTCAACACGGGCGCTACATATTTGACTTTCATATAAATAAAATATTAATTTTAAAGCCGCGAAGGTACAAAAAAATATCTTTACTTGAGATGGTTTGAGTAATAAATATTTTGGATTTTCTCGGAATCGGCGACTAAAGAGGTTGTTATAAGTTCTTTGCAGATGAAGGTTTCCGTAGAGCTTTCGGCGGTTTGCCAATAGTTCCGGGGGCTTCCGTGAGAGTTCCGGGGGCTTCCCCGGTTGAGCTGGGGGCTTCCCTAATTGCGCTAGGTGATTCCCTAATTGCTCTAGGTGATTCCCTAATTGTACTAGGTGATTCCCTAATTGTACTAGGTGATTCCCTAATTGCGCTAGGTGATTCCCCGAAACCGTTTGCGACATCCCTGAAAGTTCCGGTAGTTATTGCGTGTCGCACCGCCGTCATTGCGAGGTACGAAGCAATCTATTCATATTTATCGGCAAAAAAAATAAAACGCAATACATGAAAGTGAAGATTGCTCCGTGCCTCGCAACGACGGTGGCGGAGAATTCATACGGCGCATCCCCGTTAGGGGATACATATCAATAGAAACGACGGTTATCACCACCCTTTAATCCCCGTACGGGGATTCACAAAAAGAACAGAACAGGCAAATACATCCTCTACCTACAGTTTTGTTTTTCCGCCTCATCGACAATCTTTTCATGCAACGTTTTCCGCAAACGCACATCTATACAATATATACAACAATTAAACATCAAAACAAAATGAAGAAACATGCTTTTTTAGCGATGACGGCTCTGCTGCCCTGCTTTATTTCTTGCAATGGCAATAGCGATAGCGATGGCGACGAGCCAATCGAACAACTGCCTGATGCGCAACCCATCGAGTTACGGCTTGCTGCTAAAGTCGAGACCGACAACACCTTTGCGCTGGATTTCTTCCGCACCGCGTGCGACAAGGCCGACAGTCCCGCTACAAACGTCTTTGTCTCGCCCTTGAGCGTAAGTATGGCGCTCAACATGACGCTCAACGGCGCTCGCGGCACAACAGCCGACGAGATGCTTGCAGCTCTGCGAGCCGACGGCTACTCTCTCGACGAAATAAACGAGTACAGCAAGTCGCTTCGCGAGGCTCTGACCGAGGTTGACCCCTCTACCCTGCTGTCAATCGCCAACTCTATCTGGTATCACAACGTTTTCCCTGTCAAACAGACCTTTATCGACCTCAACAGCTCCTTCTACGACGCCGAAGTGCGCAAGGCCGATTTCAAGGACAAAAAGACCGTGGACGCTATCAACGCATGGTGCGACACCAAAACCAAAGGCAAGATAACCAAAATCATCGACGAACTCTCTCCCGATGCGGTTATGCTGCTTATGAACGCCATCTATTTCAAGGGTATATGGAAGAATAAGTTCGACAAGGGCGATACGCGAAAAGAAGATTTCACGCAGTATGACGGCTCGAAGAAAGCGGTTGACATGATGCGTCAAACCTCTGCATTCAACTATGCCGCAGACCAACACGCCGCATATCTGGAACTGCCCTACGGCAATAATGCCTTCTCAATGATTATCGCTCTTCCCGAAAGTTCGGTTGACGGGGTGGTCGAAAATCTCGGCAGCGAGCAGTGGAACGACATTGCAGGCCGGATGTACGGACATAAGGTCAACCTGCGATTACCGCGATTCAAGACCGAATGCGAGTTTACGCTGGAGCAGAATGTATTGCCCGCGATTGGAATGATTGTTCCTTTCGGCAATCAAGCCGATTTCAGCGGGATTAGCGACGTCGCAACATATATTTCGAGAGTTATCCACAAGACATTTGTCGAGGTCAACGAAGAAGGCACGGAGGCGGCAGCCGTTACGGGAGTTGAAATGGGAGTTACCTCAGTCGGTCCCGATCCTCAGCCGGTCGATTTCTTTGTCAACCGTCCATTCGTCTTCGCAATCCGCGAAAAAAGTACAGGCGTGATACTGTTTATCGGCAAGATAGCCGAACTGTAAATCAATATCACTTCTTTTTGTACTTGTTCATTTCGGGTAGATAGCCCTGTATGGCTGCTATGCGCTTGGCGTCGTTCGGGTGGGTACTCAACAAGTCGGACGAGTTGGAACTGCCCGATGCAGCCGACATATTCTGCCAGAACAAAACCGCCTTCTCAGGGTTGTAACCTGCCATAGTCATAAATATCAAACCCATGTGGTCGGCTTCAAGTTCGTGCTGACGCGAATAAGGCAACATGACTAAAACCTGAGCGCCAACGCCGAAAACCGTATTGCCTATAGAACGCATCGCTTCCGACTTCTTGCTTAGAGCGACGTCCAGAATTGACGCGCCGTATTGCTTCACAAGTTCCTGACTCATGCGCTCGTTGCTGTGTTTAGCTACGGCATGAGCCACCTCGTGACCGAGCACTACGCCGAGTTCGTCGTCGGACGCGGTTAGGGGCAGCAAACCTTCATAAACGACTATCTTGCCGCCCGGCATGCAGAAAGCGTTCAGTTCGTCGCTCTTAATCAGATTGAACTCCCACTTGAAGTTGGCTATCTCGCCCTCCATGCCGTTTTCTTTAAGATAGGCTTCGGTCGCGGCGGCAATCTGCTTGCCTACACGCACTACCATATCCGTCTTGGTCTTGTCGGTTGACTTGGGCGCAGTCTTGATGTACTCGTCATACTGCGACAGACTTGCCGTCAACACTTCCGAATCCGACACCAGCAACATCTGCCGTCTCCCTGTAAGCGGCACGCTGCCGCATGATGCCAGCAGTAAAACCGCGGCCAACAACCCTGTAATTTTCTTCATTATAAATATGTATTTAGTTTATATCAATCCTCTTTCAACTAACTGTACTACGCGCTCTGTCATGGCGTCCTTTCCCTTAGGCTCGTAAGTCGTCTTGAGACTTGCGCCCAACATGCCGGCGAAAATGTTCCAGAATCCGGCGCGAAACTTGCCCAGAAATGCTCCTAACAGAGCATAACTCGACTGGTTGCATTCGCGGTTTACCAGTTTGAGCAGCAATTTGCCCTGCGAGAGGGTCAGTTTTTTCAGTTCGGGCTTGTACTGCTTGAAAAGCTCTTTCTCCATGCGCTTCAGATGAGCGTCTTTAGCCTTGTCGTCGGGCAAGGTCTCAATATATTCGTAGGTCTCGATAAGCGTTTCATAGACTATCCGGGCGAATGGATATGTCTTCTTGACGTCGCGCACAAGCTTGGTATATTCATAGCGTTCCTTCTCGTTATTGAACTTGAGGGGCGGGAATACCAGCACCTCTTTCAGGTAAACCATCGGGATAGTATCGCTGCCTTCTACCGTACCGAACTGCAAGCCTTTGGGGAGTATCCTTTTCAGAGTCAAACCGCCGGAATTACTCTCCTGACCGTAAGTCGCACGCCCGAAGCAACAGCATAGAAACGCTATCAGCAACAATCGTACTGTTTTCATACGCTTTATCTTTTCAGAATTTTCATCGTCTTGATACGGACGTCTTTAAGCGGGCGGTCGTTGCTGTCGGTATCGACAACGTTAATCTTTTGCACTACCTTCATCCCTTTGACTACCTCGCCGAAAACGGTGTAAGCGCCGTCGAGACGGGGCACGCCGCCCTCTACCTTATAGGCTTCGCGCTGTTCGGGCGTAAACTTGACGCCATGCTCTGCCTCGAACTTGTCCAGTTCGTTATCCGTGAAATGCTTGCCGACGACGATATAGAACTGTGTCGCCGACGATGCACGCGAGGGGTTAACCTCGTCGCTCTGCCGCGCTGCGCACAACTGCCCCATTTTGTTGAAATAGCGTGGATAAACTATCTCGGCCGGGACCATGTAGTCGAGGTCGCCTTCGCCTAACTTCTCGCCTGCCGCAGATTTCTTGGAATTGACGTCGCCTCCCTGTATCATGAACTGCTTGATGACACGGTGAAAGAGCAGACTGTCATAGCGATGCTCTTCAACAAGCTTGATGAAGTTATCGCGATGCTGCGGCGTCTCGTTGTAGAGCTTCACGGTTATCTTGCCCGCGTTGGTAACGATAAGCACTTTAACCTCCTTATCTTCAGCCGATACACAGGCTGAGAACAATACGATGTATAACAAAACCAATATCCGTTTCATAAAACTGTTTTTTAATTGTTTCAGAGCACAAAGGTAGTTAATTATTTTGAAATACCAAAAATTGATGCTCGAATTAAAATTATTTGTGTACATTTGCAGAGAAATTCTAATTAAGACAGATGAAAACAATTATTGATTTATTTGAGGAGAGCGTCCGTAAATACGCGAAGAACACATTTCTGTGGGAGAAGAAAACCACGAGTTTCGAGCCGCTCACCTACGAGCAGACGCGCGACGAGGTCTATCGCTTTGCAGCCGGACTGATGAGCATCGGCGTGCAGCCTCACGACAAGGTAGCGCTGCTCTCGGAAGGGCGCAACGACTGGATTATAGGCGAGCTGGGCATACTCTACAACGGCGCCGTCAACGTCCCGCTATCCGTCAAACTCGAAGAGAAGAACGATCTGCTCTTCCGCCTCCGCCATTCCGAAACGAAATATATCATCGTCTCGGGCAAGCAACTGAAAAAGATACGCCGTATAATCAATGAATTGCCTTTAATAGAGCAGATAGTCGTGCTCGACCCGCTTGATGCTTACGACGGCAAAGAGATTCCGCTCGCCAACATTCTGGCCGACGGCGACCGTATCCTGACGACGACGGCGCGACGCGACGAACTGTCAGCCCGATGCAAGGCCGTCAAGGACGATGATATGGCCAACATATCATACACCTCGGGCACTACCGCCGACCCTAAAGGCATCATGCTCTCGCATCGCAACTATACCGCCAACGTCGAGCAGGCCATGTCGCTGATAAAAATCAAACCCGAAGACAGTAACCTGATTATCATACCGTTAGACCACTGTTTCGGTCATGTCGCCGGCTTCTATACCTTTATGGCTTACGGAGCAAACGTCGCAACAGTGCAGACAGGCCGCACGCCTATCGAATCGCTGAAGAATATACCGCTTAACATCAGGGAGTTCAAGCCTTCAATCATATTGAGCGTACCTGCTCTGGCAAAGAATTTCCGCAAGAATATCGAATCGACTGTTCAAAAGAAAGGCAAACGCGCCGAGAAACTCTTCCAACATGCTTTGAAAACGGCATACGAATACAATCAGGAGGGATTTAACAAGGGCGGCATACTGAAACTGCACAAACGTATCCTGCTGGCTGTTTACGACAAACTGCTTTTCTCGAAAGTGCGTGAGGCTATGGGCGGCAAAATGAAGTTTTTCGTTGGCGGCGGGGCATTGCTCGACATCGAGTTGCAGCGTTTCTTCTATGCAATAGGTATCCCCATGTTTCAGGGCTACGGCCTTTCGGAGGCGACGCCGGTAATATCATCCAACGGGAATGTAAAACATAAACTCGGCTCGTCGGGAGTATTGGTTAAGAACATGAAACTGAAAATATTAGACCTCGAAGGGCGAGAGTTGCCAACCGGCGAAAAAGGCGAGATAGTAGTGAAGGGCGAGAACGTCATGCTCGGCTACTGGAAGAATCCCGACGCCACCGCCGAGACTGTCCGCGACGGCTGGCTACATACCGGCGATATGGGTTATATGGACAAGGATGGTTTCCTCTACGTCTCAGGTCGCTTCAAGAGCCTGCTTATCAGCAGCGATGGCGAGAAATACAGCCCCGAAGGGATAGAGGAAGGTATATGCGACAGTTCCAAATATTTAGAACAGATGATGTTGCATAACAACCAAAATCCTTATACCGTGGCGCTTGTAGTGCCCGACAAGGCGCGGTTGAAAAACTACGTCGAACGTATCAAGCCCGGCATCGACTGGAATTCGCTTGAGGCTAAAGAGCTTGCTCTAAAGAAAATACAGGCTATCATCAACCGCTACAAGAGCGATGGCGAGTATGCCGGAGAGTTTCCCGAACGCTGGTTGCCTGCGGCTATTGCCGTCCTGCCGGAGCCTTTCAGTGAACAAAACCATCTGCTCAACTCGTCGATGAAGATGGTGCGCGGCAAGATAGAAGAGAAATATGGCGACCGCATCGCTTTTCTCTATACCCCGGAAGGCAAAAATATCATCAACGAACATAATCTTATATCGCTGCAATGATTGACAATGACCGCGGGAGGCAGAGAAAACAAAATACGTATCCCCTGTTCGGCGAAGTCTCCAGACTTCGTCGTGTTAAAAGCAAGGCTCTTGCCTTGCCGGCCGGATGCCGGCTTTTAGTAGCGAAGACGCTACGCCGAACGGAGAAAAAGGTGTGGGTGATTCCGTGTTCTATTGATATGAAAATCATACGGGTTTTTGAACTTTCTTATTGTGGATAAGCAGTTCAACTGCTAAAACCTGAATTCAGGTTTGGGCAAATCCGCCCGGAAAACACTAAACCTGATTTCAGGTTTGGGCAAAATCGCCTGGAAAACACTAAACCTGAATTCAGGGGTCAGCAGTAAAACCATGTGTTCAGGCAAATATTTCAGATGACCCGAACAGGAAAAATACATATCGTTAATTCTTCCGGGTAAATCCATGAAATCTTATTTACCGGTGAGCGCAATTAACCTGTAAATACATGTACCAATCCATAAATGTCATCTGACAATTGACGATTGTCAGAC
>JAITPL010000121.1 GCA_031289445.1 Tannerella sp. | reverse complement strand
TATGACAGCCTCATCGTTAGGGATGACGTCTTCGTTGAGCAAGTCGTTGAAATCCATAGTTTTTTATACTTGTTAGTTGTTCGTTTCGCTTGCAAAGGTAGGTAATTTAATTGACAATTCACAATTATTTTCCTTACCTTTGCACCCTCAAAACAAATTATTTTGTACATTTATGGCACAACAGGAAGAAGTTTTTAAGAAACTGGTATCGCACTGCAAGGAATATGGCTTCGTCTTTCCTTCGTCAGAAATCTATGACGGTTTGGGCGCTGTCTATGACTACGGTCAGAACGGCGTCGAACTGAAGAACAACATCAAAAAATACTGGTGGGACAGCATGACTCTGCTCAACGAGAACATCGTAGGCATTGATTCGGCTATCTTCATGCACCCTACCATCTGGAAGGCTTCGGGACATGTCGATGCTTTCAACGACCCGCTTATCGACAACCGCGACAGCAAGAAACGCTATCGCGCCGACGTCCTCATCGAAGACTATCTGGCACGTATCGACGACAAAATCGAGAAGGAAGTAGAGAAGGCTGCCAAGCGCTTCGGCGAAACCTTCGACCCTCAGCAGTTTATCACCACCAACCCGCGAGTACTCGAAAATCAAGCCAAACGCGACGAGGTGCACGCGCGCTTCGCCAAGGCTTTGAACGATAACAACCTCGACGAACTGCGGCAAATCATCCTCGACTGCGAGATTGCGTGTCCTGTTTCGGGCACTCGCAACTGGACGGAGGTGCGTCAGTTCAACCTGATGTTCGCCACCGAGATGGGATCGACCGCCGACGGCGCACTGAAAATCTATCTGCGACCCGAAACCGCACAGGGTATCTTCGTCAACTTCCTCAACGTGCAGAAGACAGGCCGCATGAAGATACCTTTCGGCATAGCGCAGATAGGCAAAGCCTTCCGCAACGAGATTGTAGCGCGTCAGTTCGTGTTTCGCATGAGAGAGTTCGAGCAGATGGAGATGCAGTTCTTTGTCCGTCCGGGCGAAGAACTCGAATGGTTTGCCAAGTGGAAGGCGACGCGCATGAACTGGCATCGCTCGCTGGGTATGGGCGACCATAAATATCGCTTCCACGACCACGACAAACTGGCTCACTATGCCAATGCAGCTACCGATATAGAGTTCGAGATGCCGTTCGGATTCAAGGAAGTGGAGGGTATCCACAGCCGTACCGACTTTGACCTCTCGCAACACGAGAAATTCTCCGGCAAGAGGATTCAATACTTCGACCCCGAAAAGAACAGCAGCTATACACCTTATGTGATTGAAACTTCTATCGGCGTTGACCGCATGTTCCTCAGTCTGCTGGCGGGCGCTTACTGCGAAGAGACCCTGGCCGACGGCGAGACCCGCACGGTACTCAAACTGCCTGCCGCACTTGCGCCGGTCAAGCTGGCCATCCTGCCGCTCATTCGCAAGGACGGTCTGCCCGAAAAAGCTTCCGAGATAATGAACGTGCTGCGCTATGATTTTCGCTGCCAGTACGACGAGAAAGACAGTATCGGCAAACGCTACCGCCGTCAGGACGCAATCGGAACACCCTACTGCGTAACCGTTGACCATGATTCGCTCGGCGACAACTGCGTTACCATCCGTTTCCGCGACACAATGGAACAGGAACGTGTGCCCATAGACCGCCTGCAAGGTATAATCGCCGAGAAAGTAAACATGCGGGGTCTGCTTGAAAGATTAATAAAATAACTTAATATGGAAATGAAAAAGTACGGATATTATATTATTACGGCCGTGATGGCGCTGACCTTTGCGCCCTCCTGCGGCGACGACGAGGTTGATCATCTCGACGCATGGATGCTGGATAATCAGCAGGTATTGAACTCAATCAAGTCAAACCCGGAATACAGGGAACTGAAATCGCCCGGCAACGAGGGCAGCATATATTATCGCGTCCTCAACAAAGGCGCGGGCAAGGATTCCATCTACTACACAAGTACGGTCTCGTGTTACTACAAGGGCTGGTTTGTTGCGGACTATCCGTATTACAGCATTACGAAGAATCAGGTGTTCGACAAAAAACAGTTTGACGACGGCTCGCCTTTTTCGCTTATCGTAGGCTCGGTTAGCACCGGCGGCGTTATCGGCGGCTGGAGAACGGTCTTGCAACACATGGTCGAAGGCGATAAATGGGAGGTGTGGGTACCCTATCAGCTGGCTTACGGACGCGAATCGTTAAAGGATTCAAGCGGTAACGTCTCAATCCCCGGCTACTCTACACTCGCTTTCGAGATAGAAGTAGTAAAAGTAAAACAATAAGTTTAAAATTAAAGATGAAAGTAGCAATTGTTGGAGTAAGCGGCGCGGTTGGACAGGAGTTCCTTCGCGTGCTTGACGAGAGAAATTTTCCGCTTGAGGAGCTGACCCTTTTCGGCTCTTCGCGCAGTGCGGGACGCGAATATGCTTTTCGCGGCAAACAGTATATAGTAAAGGAATTGAAACACAACGACGATTTCAAGGCGATTGACATAGCGCTGGTTTCGGCCGGAGGCAGCGCGTCGAAAGAGTTTGCCGAAACTATAACCAAACACGGCGCCGTGATGATTGACAACTCAAGCGCTTTTCGTATGGATGCGGATGTGCCGCTTGTTGTGCCGGAAGTAAATCCCGAAGACGCACTCGACCGTCCGCGCGGCATCATCGCCAACCCGAACTGCACGACCATACAGATGGTTGTGGCTCTGAAAGCGATTGAAAACATATCGCATATCAAGCGGGTGCATGTCTCGACCTATCAGGCTTCGAGCGGCGCCGGCGCAACGGCTATGGCCGAACTGACGAAACAGTTTGAACAGATTGTCAAGGGAGAAGAGCCTACGGTCGAAAAGTTCTACTATCAACTGGCCTACAACCTGATTCCGCAGGTGGACGTCTTCACCGACAACGGCTATACGAAGGAGGAGATGAAGATGTACAACGAGACCCGCAAGATAATGCACTCCGACATCGAAGTGAGCGCTACCTGCGTGCGTGTTCCGGTTATTCGCGCTCATAGCGAGGCTACATGGGTGGAGACCGAAAGACCGGTATCCGTAGAGGAAGCCCGCGAAGCTTTCGCCAAAGCCGACGGTATTGTTCTGCAAGATAATCCGGAAGAGAAGGATTATCCCATGCCGCTCTTTATCGCCGGCAAAGACCCGGTCTATGTGGGTCGCATCCGCAAAGACCTGACTAATCCTAACGGTCTTGCATTCTGGACTGTCAGCGACCAGATAAAGAAAGGCGCAGCTCTCAATGCAGTGCAGATAGCCGAGTACTTAGTCAGCAGAATTTTTCCAAAGTGAGAAAGTTATATGAATGAAAAGGAAATTGCGGGCTTGGTTCGCAATGACAACGCATTCATAATTCATAATTCATAATTCATAATTTTATTTTGCCTATGAAAAGGTGTTTATTGATAGTTTTATTTTGTTCTGTTATATGTACTGTTAATGCGGCTTCCGACAAGCCCAACGTGATTATGATTTATGCCGACGACCTCGGCAAAGGCATGCTCTCGGCTTATGGACAGAAGCATTTCACTACGCCTAACATTGACGCCCTCATCAACGGCGGCGTCAGTTTCAGTCGCGCTTACGGCAGCTCCATGACCCCCAAGGCTCGCGCCGCGTTGCTCACCGGCTACCACGACTGTAATCACCTCAAGTGGCGCATCTCGCGAGGTGGCGCTTATTCTATGGATGATATGAAATTGCTGGATGTAAACGAGTCGTTTCTCAACGACAATGATATTCCCCTTGAAGCAAATGACCCGTATCTGCCTCAGGTATTCAAAGACGCCGGTTACCTGACCGCACAGATTGGAATGCTCGGCTGGGGCAATACTACCACCCGCAAACAGATGACGATGCACGGCTGGAGCTATTATTACGGCTATCTCGACCATTTCAGAAGTCAGGGTTATTATCCTACTTTCCTCTTCGAGAACGGCGAGATGGCAAAGATTGAAGGCAATACCCGCTCCGATTGCGGCAAGGGACGTACACCCGAAAACGAACAGACATATAAGGAACGCTGGAATATGGAGGGCAAACATGCTTATGCGCCGGATTCAATGCTGACTAAAACGCTTGAGTTTATCCGCTATTTCAAGGACACGCCTTTCTTTGTGCTGTTCTCGACGCAACTGCCGCACGGACCGGTATCCATTCCTTCCGTTCATCCCGAAGTGGCAAATAATGACGCGCTTACTCCGATTGAAAAAGAATATGCCTCAATGGTCAAGCTGCTCGACGATCAGGTTGGGGTAATCATGGCCGAACTGCGTGCGCTCGGTATCGAAGACAACACAATAGTAATCTTCACTTCGGATAACGGACACGAAATATCCTATCAGCAGCAAGGTCGCTTCGAGCCGCCTTTCAGCGATGTTTCAACAGGCGAAAGGTTTGATGACTCGTATTTCAAATATTACGGTTACAAGGCGGGCGACGTGTTCAACGGCAACGCTAATCTGGCGGGCCTGAAACAGAGCAATCTCGAAGGCGGTATCCGCGTTCC
>JAITPL010000002.1 GCA_031289445.1 Tannerella sp. | reverse complement strand
GAGAAAGTCGTTCTGGGAGCGCTGATGCTCGAAAAGGATGCTTTTGCGAGCATTGGCGACATATTGCACACCGAATCGTTTTATGACAAGAAGCATGAACTTATTTTCGAGGCCATACTTGATCTGGCTAACAAAAAGGAGGTGCAGATAGATTTGCTGACCGTAACCGAGCAGCTGAAAAAGAACGGCAACCTCGAAGCCGCCGGAGGCGTGGTATATGTTTCGGAGCTGACGGCTAACGTAACGAGTACCGTGCATCTTGATTTTCATGCCAAAATCATTGCTCAGAAATATCTTGCCCGCGAGCTGATTAGATTTGCGGGGCTTGTGCAGGGCAAGGCTTATGACGAAACGGAAGATATCGAAGACCTGATGCAGGAGGCCGAAGGCAAACTGTTCGAGATTTCGCAGAAGAACATCAAAAAGGACGCCGTCAGGATTAACTCCATTCTGTCGGGTGCAAAAGACGCCATAGTAGCCGCCGGCAAGACTAAGGACGGGCTAAGCGGTATCCCCAGCGGCTTCTACAGTTTGGACAAAATCACTTCGGGCTGGCAGCGTTCCGACCTGATAATAATAGCAGCCCGTCCGGCTATGGGCAAAACGGCTTTCGTGCTGTCGATGGCCAAAAACATGGCTGTCGATGCGCATATCCCTGTAGCCATCTTCTCTCTCGAAATGAGTAACTTGCAGTTGGCCAACCGCCTGATAAGCAATGTGTGCTCTATCCCCGGCGAGAAATTAAAGAGCGGAAAACTCGATAACGCCGACTGGGAACAGTTCGACAGAAAAATATCCGAATTGTACGACGCTCCTGTTTACGTTGACGACACTTCGGGACTGTCGGTCTTCGAGGTGCGCACAAAAGCGCGGCGACTTGTACGCGAAAACGGCGTCAAGTGCATCATCATCGACTATCTGCAACTGATGAACGCAAGCGGAATGCAGTATGGAAGCCGCGAACAGGAAGTGAGTATTATTTCGCGCTCGCTCAAAGGTCTGGCTAAAGAGCTGGATATACCTGTCATCGCGCTCTCGCAGATGAACCGTAAAAACGAAGACCGCGCCGGTAAAGAAGGTAAACGTCCGCAGATGTCCGACCTTCGCGAATCGGGCGCCATTGAGCAGGATGCCGATATGGTCTGCTTCATCCATCGACCCGAATATTACCAGATAATGGAAATGAACTATGGCAACCAGATGATTGCTACAAACGGAATGGCCGAGATAATAGTTGCCAAGCACCGTAACGGCGCGGTTGGAGACGTTGTGCTTAAATTCGAGAAGGAATATGCGAAGTTCGACAACTCCGGCATTACGTGGAACGGCGGCAACAGCTATGTCGAAATGGAATCGAAAATGAACAGTACACCGGAACAGAGCGGCGGCGACTTTATCAGCTCCGGCAGTTCCGGCAGTAGAGATACTGTGCCCTTCTAAAGCAAATATCCGTGTCCAAATACGATTAATTCAAATATATGAACAGAAAAATAGTAACATTCGGAGAGATAATGCTGCGGTTGGCAACGCCGGGATACCTGCGTTTTGCACAGGCAAAAGAGTATGGCGCCACTTTCGGAGGAGGCGAGGCTAATGTAGCCGTGTCGCTGGCTAACTACGGTCTGGACGCGGATTTCGTAAGCCGGCTGCCCGACAACGACATCGCAGAGGCCTGCATCATGGACTTGCGCTCGCATAAGGTCGGCGTCAGCAATATCATTCGCGGAGGCGACCGCATAGGTATCTATTTCCTCGAAACCGGCGCTGTGGCTCGCGCATCGAAGGTGGTCTATGACCGCTCCAACTCGTCAATTGCGACTGTCACCAAAGGACAGATTGACTGGCGTGCAGTATTCAAGGATGCTGTGTGGTTTCACTGGACAGGCATCACGCCCGCCTTGTCGCCGGGCGCCGCCGAAGTCTGTCTGGAAGCAATCGAAATAGCCAACGAGCTGGGGCTGACTGTCTCGTGCGATCTCAATTATCGCAAAAATCTTTGGAGATACGGCAAGACGGCTTCCGAAGTGATGCCCGCGCTTGTCGAGGGCTGCGATGTTATTCTCGGCAACGAAGAAGACTGCGAGAAAGTGTTCGGTATCAAGCCTGAAGGTTTCGATGCGAGTTCCACCGGAGGCGAGGTCAATGCAGCCGAGTTCGAGTCTGTCTGCACACAGATGATCAAGCGTTTCCCTCGCTGCAAGAAGATGATTGTAACCCTGCGCGGCGCTATCAACGCCAATCATAACACCTGGGGCGGCGTACTGTACGCGGACGGCGTTCTCTATAGCTCGAAACGCTACGATATAACGCATATTGTTGACCGTGTCGGCGGTGGCGATTCCTTTATGGGAGGTCTGATTTACGGACTTGTATCTTACCCGGGCGATGACCAGAAAGCGCTTGACTTCGCTGTTGCCGCTTCGTGTCTCAAGCATACCGTCTATGGCGATTTCAACCTCGTAACCGTCGCCGAAGTAGAGAATCTTATCAAAGGCGACGGCTCGGGAAGAGTAGCGAGATAAAGGTAGAAATTCAGTGAATAGTGAATAGTGAACAGTGAATAGTCGTAAGCCCGTCCTGATTCTCAATTATTTCACTATCTTTCTCGGGCAGACATTCCAAGTCTTCGAAGACTTGGAATGTCTTCTGAAATGTCGCAAGTGTAGCAAGCCGGAAGTCTGCTTTTTAACACGGCATAGTCCGGAGACTGTGCCGAACTGCAAACGCAATCCATGCACGGTAAGACAAAGGCTCGTTGGCAGGTAAGACAAAGGCTCGTTGTGTGGGCAGACAAAGAGCCGAAGCATTTAAACCCATTCAACGGCCATTCACAATTCACCATTATCAATTATCAATTATCAATTATCAATTGTCAATTATCAATTATTTCACTATCTTTCCTCTGTAAAAAAAACTTTTTTCATCCCTCGCGCTTGGAATTCTCAAAAATTTCATGTAATTTTGCACCCAAAAATAACTATATAGATTTTGCATTATGAACAGGTTACTATTATTTTTTGCATTGACATGCATATCCGGCGCCTTGACGGCAAAAGATGACGACGCGAATTATCTCGCAGGCGCAGTACCGGAACTCGACGGTAAAGTGGTATTCTCGCAAACTTACGATTTGCAGGGTGAAGACACTTATTCAATCTACAATCGCGTCTATCAATGGCTCGAAAGG
>JAITPL010000222.1 GCA_031289445.1 Tannerella sp. | reverse complement strand
GTATGCCATTTTGTTCACATAAAAGATTATTTGAATGTCTGTATAAATTATTTTTGATAGTGCGACACGCAATTGAAGGCGGTAACATGCAGGCCCATAACCATCACTCCGGCGGCCATCAATAACGCTAAAGTGCTACCAAAGCGCTTCCAAGTCGCCGTCAAATCGCTGAGTTATTTGATTTTTCCGAGTATAAGGCTGTTACCCATGGCCACAAAATCATCGCGTTTATCTAACTTTGTATTGCCCGAAGCATCGACGTATCCTTCCTCGCCTGCCGCTACCAAGGCTTGATGTGCAACTATCACGCAGGCGCCTTCGTAGTTGATTTGCTTCAGGCGCTCGGTCAGGGGCGCCTTGCCGCGAGCAGACAGTAGAACAGGCTCCATGGAAGGCGTGTTGTGCTCGCTGCCGAATGTTACTACGAAACCGTTGTCGTGGAGGTAAGTGGCGTATTTTTCGAGAGTCTCGATGCTGTTGCGCGTCGTGATAAACTCTGCCGAATAGATGCCTCGCTTTTTAAGTATCTCGGTCGCGCTAACTATATCGCGCTCAAAATCAGTAAATTCACCCTTGGCGTCGTCCGCCAGAAAAGGATATGTCGGTATGCCTCCCGCGGCAAATATGATGCGCTTGACGGATTCGAGCGGCAAAAACGCTTTAGGGTCTTCGGACACAAACGCCGTACCACCGGCCTTCAACAGGTTGCCGCGTATTTCATTCTCAACGGCGGCATAGTCGTAAATATCCGCTTTCAACGCCTTGCCGCCAAAAATCTTTTCAAGAAAATTCTTTATGTCATTAGGCTCGTTTCGGTAATGGATATAGGCCTCCATGCGCAGAAACTTGGCAAGATGACGCTCGCGTACCAGACCTTTCGTCAGTATCTGTTTCATTACTCCGAAGTCGAGATTGAAACCGGCGTCCGACCTGTCCAGCAACTCATTGACCTTAGTGCACATCTCCCTGACCTGCGCATTCGATTCGGCCCGCACGTCGGCAAGTTTCGAAGCGTAAGGCTCTGATAGGGTCGGGGGGCACTTCAAACCCTTGCCGCTGATATAGGTGCGTCCGGGATTGTTAGGGTCATTGACGCGAATACCGGCGTCCCTGTCGTCCGACTGAAGACTGATAAACTCGATATTGAACAGCGGACAAAGCCGGCGGCGTTTACATTCCCTGTTCCATTCCTCGTATCCGTCCATCGAATAGAAGTCATTGATGCCGACCACCTTGACGTCCTCGTCGGAAGCGCGGTCCAAAGCGTCGGTCAGCTGCTCGAAAGCGCTGAAAGAATAGGGCGTATGCAGGTGCGCATTAACATTAGTGTATCTCATATTATAAAGTTGTTATTGCATTGATGCGAATTTGATGTTGACCGCCCTCAAAGGGAGTATCGAGATAGGCCTGTACCATTCCGAAAATATCCTCCTGTTTGACGAAACGGGCCGGAATGATAAGGATATTAGCCTTGTTATGGGCGCTGACGAGGCGGGCTATCTCTTCGTTCCACGCGAGACCGCCGCGGACGTGCGGATACTTGTTGAGCGTGATAGCCATGCCGTTGCCTGTGCCGCAGAGCGCAATCCCCATCTCCAACTCGTTGTGTTCGATAGCGCGAGCCAAGGGGTGAGCGAAATCGGTATAATCGCACCGCTCTGCCGAGAAAGACCCGAAATCCTTGAATTTCAGGCCTCTCTGGGTAAGAATGATTTTTATTGACTCTTTCAACTCGACGCCTGTATGGTCGGAAGCTAATCCTATCGTCGTGTTTGTAAAATTCATTTCTTGAGCATTTTCTTTACCTGACTGAAAACATTGTCGCCGGTGAAGCCCAGTTTCTCGTCCAGCACATCGTAAGGCGCTGAATATCCGAAGCTCGGCATACCGTGAACGTAGCCGTTGTCGCCTACAAGTCCTTGCAGTGTAACCGGCAGGCCGGATGTAAGGCCATAACGTTTGATGCCGTCGGGAAGCACTTCCTGCTGATAAGCGGCGGGCTGGTCGCGGAACAGACCTTCGGAAGGAACAGAGACGATGCGCACTTTGATGCGAGCCTTGGATAACTGTTCAGCGCCCGCGACGAGCGTAGCCACTTCCGAGCCGTTGGCAATCAGTATTATATCGGGTTTTCCGGAGATATCCCTGATGACGTAACCGCCTTTCTTTAGCTGTTGTGCTTCGCGGCGACGGTTGGTACCGATAGTCGGAAGGTTTTTGATGTTCTGGCGCGAAAGGATAAGAGCGACCGGGCGACTGCTCTCGATAGCATGTTTCCATGCGTAGATAGTCTCTTCGGCGTCTGCCGGACGCAAAACTATCATCGACCGCTTGCCGTCGTGTCCCCTGAGATGCTCCATAAGCCGTATCTGCGCTTCATGCTCTACAGGCTGGTGCGTAGGGCCGTCCTCGCCTACGCGGAACGAATCGTGCGTCCATACGTAGATGACGTGCAGTTTCATCAGCGCGGCAAGGCGTACAGCGGGTTTCATATAATCCGAGAAGACGAAGAATGTACCGCAAACAGGGATAACGCCGCCATGCAAGGCCATACCGTTCATGATGCAGGCCATAGTCAGTTCGCTGACGCCAATCTGCAGGAACTGCCCTGAGAAGTCGTTCTTGGCGAAGGCTTTGGTGTATTTAAGGAATCCGTCCGTTTTGTCCGAATTGCTCAAGTCGGCCGATGCCACTATCATATTCTCGATTTTTTGTGCATAGATGCCCAGCATGGTAGCCGATGCGGCGCGGGTGGCGATATTCGCCTTCATGGTGATGGTCGAATGATTGAGCGAAGGCAGTTTGCCGCTAAGGAAGAGGTCCAATTTGGCGCTCTGTTCGGCGTCTGCCGCTCTGAAGTCAGCTTCTTCTTTGTCTATCGACTGCGCCCATATTTTCAGCGCTTTGCGACGCTCATCGTACAACTTCTTAACGTCGGCGAAGACAGAGAAAGGTTTCTTGGGATTGCCGCCCAGATTGGCTACTGTGGCGTCGATATCCGCACCTGCAGCCGACAGTGGTTGTCCGTGCGTCGAGACCTTGTTCTCGAAATTGCCGCCTTCCGCATCTACAGCGCCTTTGCCCATCACGGTTTTGCCGATGATGACGGTAGGACGTTCGTTTTCCGCGTTTGCCGCTTTTAGCGCTTCGCGAATCTCGGTTGCAGACGAGCCGTCAACCGGAATAACGTTCCAGCCCCAAGCTGCATATTTAGCTGCTACATCCTCCGAATCAACCTCTTCAACTTTCGTCGATAGCTGAATGTTATTTGAATCATAATACATTATAAGGTTGTTGAGGCCGAGATGTCCCGCTATGCGCCCGACGCCTTGCGATATTTCTTCCTGCACTCCGCCGTCCGAAATATATGTGTAGGTCTTGTGAGCCATCCACTGTCCGAAACGCTGTACCAAAAAGCGTTCGGCGATAGCGGCGCCCAGAGCCATGGCATGACCCTGACCGAGCGGCCCGGAGGTGTTCTCTATACCGTGCAGCACATCCACTTCGGGATGTCCGGGCGTGATACTTTCCCACTGGCGGAAGTATTCCAGTTCATTGAGCGGAATAAATCCCGATAACGCAAGTACGGAATAGAGCATTGGCGACATGTGTCCCGGATCAAGGAAGAAACGGTCGCGAAAAGGATAATCCGGCCTGTCCGGATTGTAGTTAAGAAATTCGGAGTAAAGCACATTAATGAAATCTGCACCTCCCATTGCGCCTCCGGGATGACCGGATTTGGCTTTTTCTACCATCGAAGCGGCCAGAATGCGAATATTGTCTGCCGCGCGGCTCATGATTTGTTCACTGTTCATGTTTATTATTATTAATTAGTTGTTACAGTTTTCTTTTATAAGTTTATCGACCACCGGATCGCCTAACTCCTTGGCTTTGGCGAACTGCTTGCAGGCCTCCGACTTGTTTTCCATACGTACCAAAGCGACGCCCAGAATACGGTATGCAGCCGCAAAATCGGGTTGTATTTTGATGGCCTGTCCGGCGCTTTCCTGTGCTGCGGGCAAGTCTTTCAAACGCAGACAGACAGCTGCTTTTTCGGCATAATAGACGGAGTTGTTGAGGTCCATGGTTATGGCGGTATTGATGTCTTTGAGAGCGCCCGCGAAGTCTTCGGCGCGAAATTTAGCCTGCTCGCGGAAATAGTAAAATCTGTCATTCACATTCCCGCCGGTCAACAGGAAATATTTGTTATAATCGTTAACGGACTCCTTATACAGCCCTACCTGCATCTTCAATTCAACGTTTTCGAGCAGATAGGAGGCGGCTTCGGCGGGAGGACTTTTCAATGCGGCGCTATCAATCAAGGCAATGATTTCCATATAGTTATAGCCCGGTATCTGTTGCTTGCTTTTAGCTGCCAGAAAGAAGGATGCACCCGAAGCTATATCGCTTGCGTTAACGATTGAGTATGAGTTGTATGCTCTCTCGAAATCTCCGTTGTTGAACGCAATATCGCCTTCCAGAGAGCGATACGCCGGGAGATCGTCGCGTTCTATGGCTTTTTCGACCAGCGTCGAGGCTGTCGATATATTCCAGTCCTTGTATTGAAGCGTGCTGTCGGCGTTTACAATGCCGAATATCAGCTTTGCCTTGTTAAAATCGGCGTCGGCCTTGTCCTTGTTGTGTTTTGCCGCCTGTTCCAAATCTTCCCAAGCTCTGTCGAGTAATTGCAGGCGACCCTGCTCGTTGTCCGACAGCGCATCGCGATTGTAGGCATAGTGGGAGGCCCGATTCAAATAGCCATCGGTATTGTCGGGAAAAGAAGCTATAAAATCGTCAAGCGTCTCAAGATATGTCTGCACATCCTGCTGCGAAGCGTACAGCATAAGCGAGACCTTAGCCTCGTCAACCGACTGTGCCCACGCCTTGCGAATACCTATATCCGTATAAGTGCGCTTGAACATGTCGGATGCCTCGACCTGCAGATTTTGTATGTAAGCTATTGATATTCCGTAGGTTTTGCCCTTGCCGCTCGCATCTGTCTGGGTAAACGCAAATACCTCGCCCTTATCGTTGAGCAGAGGCAATCCTTCCTTTGCGGGAGCTTCCATATCTACCTGATAGTAGTCGTAAGCGCCTTTGATTTTGGTGATTTCGGATATGGAGCCTTGCGCGGGCAGCTTGGTTTTGGTCGCCGTAGCCGTTAGCAAATAGGCAACGGTATTGATGGCGGGCGCAACTTCGGCTACCTTCAGAAAGGCTGTCTTTTTGGGCGCGGCGACCTTGAAGCGTATGACGCCATATATGTCGTCAGCTCCCAATATCTGCACGACATTCAACTTCTCGCCTTCAGCGGTCGTTACTACGCCTTTGATGCAGTCCCTGAACAGCTCGTAAGAGGCAACCGCCTCGCCGTTTTCCTGAATAAAAAAACCGCTGCCCGACTTGGTTGCGCCTTCTTTGGCAGTTGTTTCAATTGTTACTATTGCCTTAGCCGCTTTCTCGATCCACTTGGGCGGCTTCTCCTTTGCACCGACTGAAAGCGCCTGACCTGCAACTAAAAACAAAATCAATATTTTCTTCATCTAATTGTCATTATTGTTTGATTTCGGACTGCAAAAGTACAAAAAATTCCTCAAAAATGATAATCAGCTTCCGAAATTGTTAATTTCCATTTTGAAGTTTGAGCAGAAAATCAAAGTACTGATCCTTGTTGCTTTTGAATGAAAGTATATCGGCAAGCGAGGGCAAGTTTGCGCGGTCAATCACTTTCGGCGCCAAATCCAGAAGACAGGCCAGTCTGTTACTCTCGAAGCTGAACAGTTCGGCCAAAGCTCTGGCCTGCCTTGCGGTAAGGTACTTGTAGAAGCCGGTATTTACCTTTATAGCTTTCAGCCGCTGATCCTCAAAACCTTCGTTCCCGACCTCGTCGAGAATGCGCGCGAAGTCGGCGTCGGGAATAGTCTGTCCGCCGTTATTCTGTCCGGCATTATTGTATTCATTCGCCTTGAAGATAGCCAGAGGTACGGAATTTCTGTCGGGGTAGGTCGAGGTGGCATGTTTTCCGTTCTCCGAGAGTTTGAAATCGACGCGAGTGGCCGGAGGAATCTCTACAGGCTGCTTGAGTAAGATAACTTTCCCTCTCTGCGCCAAACCGACGGTAAGCAGATATTCGCCCGGCATCAAATTGGAGATTATTAACTCGTCGCTAATCGTTTCCTGAAAGTTCTGAACGCCCTCAAGTGTCAGCGTAACGGGATGATTATCCGCATAAACGAAGTGAAAGCTGCCCGACTGCATAAAAGCTTGCGAACCGTACTGCGTACCGCGCTGCAAAACAGGCAGAGCATCCGGTGCAATATACTCTGCTCCGCGTTGCCTCTCAACCTGTGCTCCGCGTTGCCTCTCAACCTGTGCGGTAAGCGTTCCGCACAGCGATAAAACCAAAAGACTGTATAACAATTTCATAAGCATATAATTTTACTCGTTTTTAATCCCGCAAAGATAATATAAATAATTGACAAATGACAAATATTTTTTTCCATCGGGGATACATATCAATAGAAAACGGTATCATCCACACAAAGAGAGAAGCATTTTTTCTATTGATATGCAAGTCCTAACGGACTAACAATGACGGTATCATCCAGACAAGTCCGTTGAACAAAGTCGTTGCCCACTGTTCTTTAACTTCTTCCTTCTTCTACCTTCTACCTTCTTTATTATCTTATGTCATTTAGTTTTACTACCTTTGCGGACATTAAATTTTTAATTATATGGCTAATTTAAGTACAACAGATGCGGTCATCGTCGAACTTTACGACAATCCGCTCACAGAGAGAAAAGACGACCGTTACGGTCGAGTAGTAAACATCGCTTCCATCAACGAGGAAACCCTTATCGAAAGGGCTATCGCCAACGGATTCAACGGCAATGCCGCCAGCATGAAAGCCTGCTGCGAAGCTATCAAGAACGAAGCCCTCAAAGGCATCGTGCGCGGCGAAATCGTTACCTGCGGCATGGCGCACTTCGCCGTCAACGTGGATGGCGTCTTTACCGGCGACGCTCCGCAGTGGAATCGCGACATCAACAGGCTCGTAGTCCGCGTTACACCGGTCAAGGAGTTACGCGAGACACTCAAGAGCGCTCCCGTCAAAGTCCTCGGCATGGCGCCCGACGGCGGCGTCATCGCTTCCGTTACCGACGTTGCCTCCGGCAAGGTCAACGAGAAGCTCACTCCCGGCGGCATGGCTAACATCCGCGGTACACACATCAAGATTGCAGGCGACCAGCCGGGCATAGGGCTGCGGATCACCGACCATGACACCCAGAAGCTCTTCACCGTGCCGTCAACTTCCATAGGAACGAACGACCCTTCGAAAATCTCCTTCGTGATACCCGCCGGCCTCCCTGTCGGAAGCTATATCCTGAGCATCGTCACACAGTTCAGCGGCGGCGGACGGCTGCTGAACGCTTCGCGTACACTTACATTAACTTACGTACTGGTGGTTGAATAGTGGACGCTCTCCATCCATACGGTACATGGGCGCGTACCCCCGCAGTGTATGGGGGTATGCGCCCTCGATGTATGGGGGCATGCTCGTACGATGCATGGGGGCATGCTCGTACGATGCATGGGGGCATGCTCGTACGATGTATGGGGGCATGCTCGTACGATGCATGGGGGCATGCTCGCATGATGTATGGGGGCATGCTCGCATGATGTATGGGGGCATGCGTCCAAGATGTTTACACGTCCTGTCCGTACACGTAGAGACGCGGCGCACCACGTCTGTACATGCGATCCCCGAAAATAATCGTACCTTTCCTCTGTAAAAAAACTTTTTTAATCCCTTGCGCCTGGAATTCCCGAAAATTCCATGTAATTTCGTAGCCATAAAGGATGTTTTTATCTCACGCGCTATGAAATATCCGGAATTTTATCTGCTTTTGCAGCAGATTTATTCAATATTCAAGGCGAGAACAGTTACAATATTACTAACTGAAAATACTACTGATGCGCTAAATTATTAGATAATTTAACCAAATAAAGATAGTTGATCTTTGACATATTGATTGCTTTGAATATCGTTGGACAGAGTTAGCAGTTCCCGTAACAGCGTTTTGTCGAAAGCCGATACTTTCAGAATCTGCATC
>JAITPL010000192.1 GCA_031289445.1 Tannerella sp. | reverse complement strand
CGGATAATCCGGCGAAGAATGCCATTGCCGGTGCCGTGAAGTATGCGGACTATTGAGACGCCTGCCAACATGGCGTCATCTATAAAGTATGTAACCGTTTGCAAAGCCTCGTCTCCACGCATGCCGCGCACGTCTATCTCCTGCTTGAAGTTGAGACGCTTTTCGTGAATGGCCTCGGCTGTCTGCGCACTGATAAACGTGTCTTTGCGCATATCTTTCTTTATCTGACTGCGACTGACTTTTTCGAGTTTGTCCAACTTGACCGTGCTCTTTAACATCCCAAACGCTACAACCGCCTGACTGTCTTTGATCTCTATCAGCGTTCCTACTGCGTCCTGTCCGTCGATACGCACCGCATCGCCAAGCGCTAACGAAGCGGATTTAGTCGTCGTGGCGGCAACAACTTTATCTTCTGTCGCAGTACGTTTTTGCTTTTTCCTGTCCTTCTGTTCGCGCAGTTTCTGCATCTTGCGGGCTATGCGTTCATCATCTTCCTGCGCCTCAACAACGGTAGTCTTGAATCGGTCAAGTTCCTGCCGCGCAGTGCGGGTACGCTCTTTATCGGCCTGCGCTTCCTTTATCTCGCGGATAGTGTTTTCAATCTTCGCATTTGCTTCCGACAGGATTTGTTGCGCTTCCGTTTTGGCAGCCTTTACTATCTCTTTGCGTTGAGAATTGACGTTGTCGAGGTCTTTTTCATATTGAGCTACAAGGTCTTCGAGTTTCTTCTCCTGCACCCGGATATTCTGCCGTTTGCCCTCCCAGTAACGCTTGTCGCGCACTATATCCTGCAAGTACTTGTCCATATCAATATAGTCGCTGCCCACCTTCGCAGAGGCTTCGGCTATCACATCATCCGGCAGACCTATCTTGCGGGCTATTTCGATGGCAAACGAACTGCCGGGACGACCGGTCGAGAGTTTGAAAAGCGGCTGCATCAGATGCCGGTCGTAGAGCATCGCCCCGTTGAGGACGCCATCATGGTCTTCGGCATAGAGTTTGAGGTTGCTGTAATGCGTAGTGATAACGCCGAAACTGCCGTTGCGGTTGAAACGGTCGAGCAAGGCCTCCGCCAGAGCGCCGCCGATGACAGGCTCGGTGCCGCTGCCGAACTCGTCAATCAGCATCAGCGAACGGGCATTGCAGTTGCGTTCAAAAAACTTCATGTTGGTGAGATGCGAACTGTAAGTGCTAAGGTCATTTTCAAGGCTTTGTTCGTCGCCGATGTCTATAAATATCTGCTCGAAAATGCCTGTATGCGAGCGTTCGCCAAGCGGTATCAACAAGCCGCATTGCAGCATGTATTGCAACAAGCCGACAGTCTTGAGGCATACCGACTTGCCGCCCGCATTAGGGCCTGATATGATGAGAATCCGCTTGTTGTCATATAACTCAATATCAAGCGAGACAACAGTTTTGCCCTGTTTGCGCAGCGAGAGCATCAACAGCGGATGTATGGCGTTGCTCCATTCAATCAGCGGCCGGTTTTCGACAGTCGGTTTGATAGCATTTATATCTCTCGCAAGCAAGGCTTTAGCGCGAATAAAATCAATCTTTGCAAGAAATGAATATGATTGCAAAATATCGGGCACGGAAGGGCGAACGAAGTCGGTAAACGCAGTCAGTATCTTCACTATCTCGCGCTTTTCCGCATTCTCCAGTTCACGTATGCGATTGTTCGCTTCGACCACCGATTCAGGCTCGATAAAGACCGTCTTGCCGGTAGCCGATTCATCATGCACTATACCCTTAATACGCCGTTTGAATGCGGGCGCTACAGGTATCACAAGCCTTCCGTCGCGCATGGTCGGCGCTACATCCTTATCGACTAAACCTTCCGACTGTGCGGCGCGTAAAACAGATTGCAGGTTGCGCGAGACACTGCCCACCGCCGAAGTGATGCCGCGTCGAATACGCATCAGTTCGCTCGAAGCGCTGTCTTTTATCCTTCCGTACTTGTCGAGGATACCGTCTATCTTCGAAATGAGTTGCGGAAAAACAGGAATATCGCCTGCCAGAGCGGTCAGCGCCGGGTATTTTATTTCTTCTCCATCCCCGCCCCTGCGGAAAAAACGTATTATATCGTAAATTGTTTGTAAAGAGCGTTTTAAATCGAATATTTCCTTCTCGTCAAGCCAAGTGCCTTCGGGACGGATACGCTTTAGCGAGTAGCGCGAATCAATGAAGTAATCGACCGGAAAGGAGTCTTCGTCCTGCAAGATATGCAAAAACTCGTCGGTCTGCGACAGTCGCTCGCCGATAAGACTGATGTCGGACGAAAACGCAATCTCTTCAACCAATTCTTTGCCGAGTGCACTAAGGCACTTGTCGGCAACGAGTTGCTTTATCTTGTCGAAACCTGTTTTTTCCTCGAAATTGTGTGGATATATCTCATTCATAACGGCTTACTCCACGACAATGATTATTTCGGAACGTATTTCGGGACGTATCGTAAATTCAAGTTTTTCCCTGTCCCGGTTGACCTTGAACGAACAGGTGTTATTGCCCGACGAATTGATAAAAGGGGCGTAGCGGAAGAGGTAGGAAAAGACGGTAAAATTATTTTTGTTATCGAAGGCTTTTGTGACGGTTGAATATTTCATCCTGTCCCATTCCATGCAGTCGGGAAAGCCGTTGGCATCAACGAAGCGGGTGCTTTGGTCGCGCAGTTTGAGGGTGCCGACAAGGAATTGCTTGTAGGCCGAGGTCAGTTTCTGCGCACTCGCCTCCGTGCGTTTGTCTTCAATAAAATCAATGAAGTCGTAAGCCATAATTCCCGCTTTGTATGCGGGCGAATAGGGGTCAATCGAGGCTATCTGCGTCAGATTGTCGATGCTGTAATTGATGCCGGTATAATTGTACTTTTTCTTCGAGAGACGGAACTGCACGTTGCGACCGTATTTGACGTATGGAAACTGCATGGCCATCAGCGAGACATGCACTTCGGCAAAGTCTTCGACAGAGAAACGCTCGTTCAGCAGTTCGTTGGCTTCACACTCCCAGATAACGCGACCTTTTTCCAGTTTTTGGTCTTCAAAGCGAAATCCGAACTTGAGGATATATTGCGCCTCGGTCTCAACCGTGCCTGAGGGCAGGAAAGGAAATTTCACCATACGGTCGAGCGAAATGTCATAACGCCAGGTGTTTTGGTCATCGACGGTCTGCTCTTTTGACGATTTCTTTGTCGTTTTGGGTTTGTAGTTGGGGTTTTTGTTGAACGAATAAAAAATATGTACCATCAAATCGGGACTTATAGGGTCATATTTCAGTCCGCGCTTGTTTAATTCTTTCTTTATCAGCTCGTTTATCTTCTTGGCGAGCGTGGGCTGATTATCTATGCCGCCTTCAAAATCGAAGGACTTGAAACTCGCAAAGTCAAGCGGGTCGGTTGTCTGCGTTGTCTCGAAAGGGCATGTGAAGAGCCTCTCCTGCGTATTTTCGACGGCATACATGGCAAAGGCTGTTGCCAACTGCTCTTCCGAGAGTGCGAACGGATTTTTACATTCTTTCTTCACCTTCACCTTGATTGCCTCTTCGCTAAAATTCTTGATTGTCAGCGTAACGATTTCCCTACCCGGAGGATTGAGGAAAAGGTAGATGTCGTCAAGTATATCTTCGGTTACGGGAATACCCTCTACGGCTTCTATGATGTCGTAGGGTTTCAGTCCCGCCATAGCAGCCGGCGAGTTGGGATAGACGCTTGTAATGACAGGCTTGTCCTTACCCCAGTGCGGGTCGTTGCTAATCTCGAAACTGAACCCGTAGCGGCAATTGATCTCCTGTGCCGATAGCCCTGTCGTCATGCAGATAATAGCGATTAAAATCAGTATAATTCTCATTTTTGTCTTCGGATTTGAAAGGTGCAAAATTACATGAAATTATTGAGATTGACAAGTGCGAAGGATGAAAAAAGTTTTTTAAACCGCCCCGCCAACGCCGCAGGAACAGAAAAAATAAGAGCCGATAACCTTGCAATTATCAGCTCTTACCGGTCGGGGTGAGACGACTCGAACGTCCGACCTCCACGTCCCGAACGTGGCGCGCTAGCCAACTGTGCTACACCCCGCGAATCCTTGCAATCCCGAAATTTATCGTTTTTGCGGCTGCAAAGATAAGAAGAATTTTTGAATTATGAATGATTTTCCGGGAAAAATTTTTTGAGAAGTTGGGGGAATTGGGGGAATTGGGGACTTTGAGGAGTTTGGGGACTTGGAAGAACTTGGAAGAACTTGAAGGCATTGGGGACTTATCATCAAAACTCTTTTTCGTGCCCGAAAACACAGCGGGGGATTACATCTCAAAAACTAACTCGCCTCCGGCGGCAATGTCGCGAAAGTCGATATAGGGCTTGTCGTAGGGCTTGCCGTTGAGGGTTACGGATTTGATATAGATGTTGGTCGGGCTGTTGTTGAGCGCCTTTATCTTGAAGGTCTTGCCGCCGCCAACTTTTATCGATGCTTCCCTGAGTACCGGACTGCCGAAGAAATAACGTCCGCCGGCAGGCTCTACCTGATAGAAACCGAGTGCCGACAACACATACCAGGCCGACATCTGACCTACATCCTCGTTGCCGCAAAGACCGGCCGGCTGGTCGGTGTACAGGCTGTCGAGCACGTAGCGCACTTTCTCGGCGGTCTTGGCAGGCTCGCCTACACAACTGTAGAGATACAGTACATGGTGGCTCGGCTCGTTGCCGTGGGCATACTGGCCAATCAATCCGCTGATATCCGGTGAAGCATGTTCGCCCATCTCGCCGGTAACGATGAAGAGCGAATCAAGTTTGGTGATAAAGGCCTCGCGCGAGCCAAACAGACCTACAAGCCCTTCGACGTCATGCGGCACAAGCCAGATATACTGCCATGCAGTGCCTTCGGTATAGTCCGTGCCGCCATGAACGGAATGGAAGGGATCGAATGGCTCGCGGAAATCTCCTATCGAGTCCTTGCCGCGCATAAAACCTGTCTGCGGGTCGAAATAGTTCCTGTAACTCTCGCTTAGTGTCTTAAAATACTGATAGTCTTCCTCTTTACCCATTGACTTGGCGACCTGCGCGACACTCCAGTCGGCGATGGCATATTCCATAGTCTTGGCGACCGCTTCATTAGTCTTGTCGAAGGGTATATAGCCGAACTGACGCATCCAGCGCTGACCCCGCTCGTCAAGCATAACGGAGGTTTTAAGCGCTTCGTAGGCGAGATCCTTGTCAAAACCGCCAAAGCCTTTAAGCACGGCGTCGGCAACAACGCACACGCCGGGATTGCCGACCATGCAGTTGGTTTCGTTGCCGACCAAATGCCAGACAGGCAGCTTGCCCTGCTCTTTATAAATAGTCAGCATGGTGTTGATGATGTCGGGCATTTTTTCGGGATGGATGATAGTCATCAGCGGATGGGCGGCGCGGTAAGTATCCCATAACGAGAATGTTGTGTAGTTGGTGAAAGTTGCATTATGATGTACGTTCCTGTCGCTTCCCAGGTAATCGCCGTTGACGTCGCAAAACTCCGACGGCGCAATCATTGTATGATAGAGTGCGGTATAGAACTTTTTCACCGTAGAAGCGTCGTCCGCCACGAAATTAATCTTGTTAAGTTCCTCATTCCATGCCTTGTCCGCGGCAGTAACAGTCTGCGCAAAATCCCAGCCGGGAAGTTCGGCCTCCATGTTAGCCTTGGCGTTCTCAATGCTGACAGGCGAGAGCGCTACCTTGACAAAAATTTCCTCGTTTTCTTCGGCGTCAAACACAACCTGAGCGTATTCGAAGTGTCGCGAACTCTCTTCTGTCTTACCTGTCCAATCCGTACTGTTCGATTTGGACGAATTCCACCAAGTACCAATTTTATTGAATTGCTTTGAGAAGACAGCCGTGAAATAGACACGCTGATCGGCAGCCCAGCCTTTAGAGTAGCGGTAACCGGAAATCACAGAATCATTTTCTTGTATGATTTTGGCGTCCGCAACGGCATCCCAACCGACGCCATGTTCGAGGTCGATAATGATCCGGGCGTCATCGGTCTTTGGAAATGAATATTTATGAAAGCCAACGCGCTTGGTAGCAGTCAGTTCGACATTGATGCCGAAGCGGTCGAGGCGAACGGCATAATATCCGGGACGCACCTTCTCGCTTGCATGGTCGAATAGCGAATACATGCCGGATAAAGGGTTGTCGGGCTTGCCGCGTTCCAGTTTCACTTCGCCGACGACAGGCATAAAAGATATGTCGCCAAGATCGCCTATACCGGTACCGCTAAGGTGGGTATGAGCAAAGCCCATGATGGTCGAGTCCGTAATATGGTAGCCCGAACACCAGTCCCAGCCCTCGCTGATATTGACCGGCCCGAGTTGCACGAATCCGAACGGCACATTAGCGCCCATAAAGACATGTCCGTGGTCGCCTGTCCCGATAAAGGGGTCAACGTACTGTGTCAGGTTTTTGAGTCCCTGCGACTGTCCGTTGCCCTTGTTACTGTCGGCATTATTGCACGCAGATGTTGCAATCATAAAGGCCGCCGTTATGCCCGAAAAAATAATTCTCATTCCCGATGATGTAGCCATAAAATAAAAGTTTGAAGTTTTCGGGTGCAAAATTACATGAAAATATTGAGATTCACAAGCGCGAAGGATGAAAAAA
>JAITPL010000150.1 GCA_031289445.1 Tannerella sp. | reverse complement strand
CGTTTTTGTGTATCGAATTCCACTCCGATTTTGAGGATTTTGCGGTTGCCTGCGGTGTACGGAATGGTGTAGCTCTTGTCGTCGATTTGTTTCAGGGCAGCTTCGGCGGTGGAGTTTTCGTCGAGTTTAAATTCAAACACGAACACCGTGTCGGCTGTTTTCACTACCGCATCGGCGTTTCCGACGGCGGTATGCACCTCCGATTGGACATATTGCCCCATCATGGTAAAGAGCAGATGGAAAATCGTCTGGTAATGTTTTTCCGTCTTGTTCTCAAGTTCGTTCGGGATACTTGCAAAAAACGCCCTGAGCCGCGTCATGAATCCGTCCACATTGCCCGCCCACAAGTCTTTTGCAAACTGCGGTATGGAGAAATCGCCGTCAGTCCATCGCGCAACATACATCGGCAGCAATACATTCAGAAAACCGTATTTCACCTCCTCGTTCGGAAAACCCAGCAGATATTCATTAAACATGGCGTTGTAGCCTTTGATGGTGAGGTAGCCGGTCTGATACAGCAGCGGCGTCGGGTCGTTCAATTCCACCCGGTAATCCGAAATCGAATCGGCAGAAATAGGAATATCACCCTCGAATTTGCGAATATCAAGCCCCGCATTCCTGACCATCCTGGCTAAAAATGTCGGCGTGCCGGACTGAAACCAGTAATTGACAAAATCAAGACAGAAGAACGTCTGCAACACGCTGAACGGATTGTACATGCCCACGCTTTCTTTGGCAAAATGATAGCCGTCATAACGTCTTTTCATTTCGGCAAGCACTGCTTCGTAGGTCATATTCCGTTCTTTGCCCAAAGCCCGCAGTTCAGGCTCGAAATTACCGAGCAATTCCTCTTCGGAGATACCGCAAATCCCGGCGTATTGCTTGTTCATGCTTATGTCAACCAGCTGGTTGAGGTCGCTGAATACGCTTACCTTTGAAAACTTCGTGACGCCGGTCAGCATCACGAAACGAAGGTAGGCGTCGGAGCTTTTCAGCACGCCGTAGAAGCCTTTCAAAGCCTTGCGAACTTCCTCGTTGAGAGCGGGATTGTCCATCGTCGAGAGCAGCGGTTTGTCGTATTCGTCAATCAAGACCACCACTTTCTTTCCTGTTTGCTCGTAAGCGCGTTGAATAACCCCCTTAAACCGCAAGGATAGTATTTGCTCGGAGGCCTCCGAGCCATAAGTCCGTTCAAACTTCGTCAAAGCGTCATGCAGTACTGCCTCCATATCCGACAGCGACGATATTTCGTCAATCAGGTCAAAATGCAATACCGGATACTTCGTCCAGTCCTTTTCCAGCCCGGCTATGGCCAGGCCCTCGAAAAGCTCCTTCTTCCCGAGAAAGTATGCTTTCAGGGTCGAAAGAAGAAGACTTTTCCCGAACCGTCGCGGACGACCGAGAAAATAAGGCGTCCCGCCTCTTGTCAAGCTATAGACGTATGCCGTCTTGTCCACGTACAGATAGTTACCTGTGCGGAGTTTCTCGAAATCCTGTATGCCTGTCGGCAATTTTCTGTTCGTTGTAATCATGTTGTCATTTTTTTTTTGCAAAGGTACATAAAAATATTCGGATTTAAAAGCGTCCGCGGGGGGCGGGAAAAAGCTTTTCTTACGGATTTTTCCCTGCCGGCAATCTGCCCTGCATTATACCCACAATCTTGTCGCGGAAGCTGCCGGGCGTATGTTTGTCGTCGGGATAGACCGGTTTTAAAAACTCTACCCTGATGCGGGCGAAGAAGCGCGGTATCTTTATCGGCCTGAAAGTAGCCTTTTCGGAGCCTTCGATTATCACCGGCACTACAGGCACTCTCAATTCGGTGCTCAGTATGGCAAAAGTCTCCTTGAAGTGATTCAGGCTTTGTGTTTTTGAGCGTGTGCCTTCGGGGAAGATAATCACGTTCTTGCCCTGTTGCAGGACGCAGGACATCTGTTGCAGCGACTGTCGCAGGTTTTTGTTGATGTCCATGGTGATGATGTTGTTTTTCCCCGCCATAAACCGGGCAAATCGCGTTCTCCAGTATTTTTCCTTGGCAAAAAGAAAAGTATTTTGAGCGGTTTTGAGGCTCATTCGGGCGGTAATGATGACGCCGTCCAGAGCCGAACTGTGGTTGGCGACGAAGATGCAGGGTTCTTCGGGGATATTTTGCTCTCCAAGACCGCGGTAGCGGTAGGTCGTGTTGAGAATTATCTTGATTATATAGTTCGTTATGCGGTGGACAAAACCCGCTTTCGGCAGCTTTATCGCCGCAAAAGGGGACGAAAGTATCTCCTTCCACGATATTTCTTTTTCGGTGATGCCGGCGCTGTGTTCTTCCACATAGCGGGCGAGTTTGAGAAGCGTGTTCAACTCTTCCATCCGTTCTTCGTTCAGCGCGATGCCGAACGCGCTTTCGATGTAAGCTATCAGAGCTACGCGGCTAAGCGAATCCATAGCCAGATCTATCTCGAAGTGGTCGTTGGCTTTGGCCGCCGTGTGCACTTCCTCTTCGATAAACGCCTTGAGCAAACTGTAAACGCGGCTTTCGGATTCCGGAAGGTCTTCGGATTTGTTCTCCGAAGCCGTTCTTCCGACCGCCAGAAACGGCAGCTTGAATCGCTGTATTTTGCCGACCCTTGTTTTTGGCAGCTCTTCGGAGACGATGTGAATCTGTTTGATACGCTTGTAGGGAGGCGTTTCCCTGTTGTATTTCGCTATCTCCTCCTTGAAAAACTCGTGGATGTTTTCGACGGACGACAGCTCTCTTAAAGCAACCATTTTAGGGATGATAATCGCTTGCAGCACGTCGTTTTGCGCAAAGACGCCTACCTCCGCAATATAGGGCGAGAACGCCATCAGAGAAGTTTCCACAAGTTCGGGATTGATGTTTTTACCGTTTGGCGTGATGATGATATCTTTGATGCGACCGGTTATTTTGATGCCGTTTTTGTCCAGGAAACCTATGTCGCCGGTGTGCAGCCATCCGTCGCGAATGATTTCGGCCGTTTCTTCGGGACGGTTGTAGTAACCCTCCATCACGTTATCTCCCCTGACGCAAATCTCCTTAAATTCATCCGAAATGACTTCGATACCGTTGAGCGGCTCTCCGGCATAGCCTATTTTCCATTTGCCCGGACGTGTAAACGAAATCATGGGAGCCGTCTCGGTCATGCCGTAGCCCTCCAGAATATAAAATCCCAGCGTTCTGAAAATCCTGGCGGTAGCGTCGGGCAAGGAAGCTCCCCCCGAAACCAGAAACTCCAAATGTCCGCCGAAAGTCTCGTGAACGGACTTGAAGACAAATCTGGAAACAGCGCGTATGCCGACAAGTTTGACAAGCTGATAGATTATTTTCGTGATAAGTCGCGCGTTGATTTTTCGCATGATACCCTGCGAAAGAGTATCGTACAGGCGCGGAACGCCGATGATGATATTTATTTTCCCCTCGTTGAGCACCTTCAGAATGGCGTCCCCGCTCAATCCTTCGGCTATATATATCGTATTGCCGGCGTAGAGCGGTATCATCACCGTTCCAAGCAAGGGCAGGATATGAGTCAGAGGCAGGAGCACCATTACGTTGCACTCTTTCCTGAAGATAGGCACGTCGTGCGTAACGGCGTAGATATTGTAGTGAATGTTTTTGTAGTTAAGCATCACGCCCTTGTGAGTGCCGGTTGTGCCGGAGGTATAGACAATCACAATCAGCCGTTCGGGGTCGGAGATGTGAATTTCCGTAACCGGAAGCGCTTCCAGGACAGCCAGATCAATCGGCGGCTCGGTAACCGTCGCGCATTTGCAGCCTTCCACGCTGTCGATGGCATTCCGTACGAGCGTCTTCTTTGCTTCCGTGCAAAAAATCATTTCCGGCTCGCAGTCCCTGAGGATATATGCCAATTCCTTCACCGTCGATTGGATGTCAACAGGCACAACAACCACCCCAAGCCTCATGGCTGCATAAAACGCAAACACCCACTGCGGGGAGTTGTCCGCAAATATCAGTAGCTTGCTGCCGCTTCCAATCGAACCGAAACAGTTTGCATAGTACAGGCTGTATTGAAGTAACTGACTGTAACTAAACTCTCTTCCCCGATATACGAGGGCTGTTTTATCGTGAGCTTGTATCATTTTCTTCTGAATTTTTGTTTGCAAAGGTACTGCAAATAAAATTATTTTACTACTTTTGCGATTCATTTTCAGATAATTTAATAAGATAACGATGAATATATCTTTTAATTGGTTGAAAGATTACTTGTCTTTCGACTTGAACGCGGACGAAGTAGCCGCCGCACTGACTTCAATAGGTCTGGAGACCGGCTCGGTGGACGAGGTACAGGCCGTCAAAGGCGGTTTGGAAGGGCTTCTTGTCGGCGAGGTGCTGACCTGCGAAGCGCATCCCAACTCCGACCATCTACACCTCACTACGGTGGACGTCGGCCACGGCGAGCCGCTGCGAATAGTTTGCGGAGCGCCTAACGTGGCCGCCGGTCAGAAAGTTATCGTTGCAACCGTTGGCACAACGCTCTATAACGGCGATAACGAAATAAAAATCAAACGCAGCAAGATTCGCGGCGAAGAATCGCTCGGCATGATTTGCGCCGAAGACGAGATAGGCCTGGGAACAGACCATGCGGGTATCATTGTCCTGCCGCCGGAGGTCAAGACCGGCACAACCGCCCGCGAATACTACAGGATCGAGAGCGATTACATCCTCGAAGTCGATATTACGCCCAATCGCGTGGATGCGACCTCGCACTTCGGCGTCGCCCGCGACCTCGCCGCTTACCTGCAACAGGCCGGTAAGCCCTGCGAACTGAAGAAACCGCCGGTTGTGGATTCTTCTGCCTTCAACCCTCTGCCTTCAACCTTTATTTCCGTTGAGGTGAAGGACGCCGAGGCCTGTTTGCGCTATTCGGGTGTAACAATTCGGGGCGTCAAGGTCGGCGAAAGTCCCGACTGGATGAAGAAACGCCTTACATCCATAGGATTGCGTCCGATAAATAATATTGTGGATATTACCAATTACGTATTGCACGAACTCGGTCAGCCGCTGCACGCCTTTGACGCGGCAAAGATTAAAGGCAATCGGGTGATAGTTGAGACCAAGCCGGAGGGCACTCGGTTTGTTACGCTCGACGGCGTCGAACGTACGCTTACAAGCCACGACTTGATGATTTGTAATGCCGAAGACGCGATGTGTATAGGCGGAGTTTTTGGAGGTCTCGATTCGGGAGTTACCGAACAGACAACCGACGTCTTCCTCGAATCGGCCTGCTTCAATCCTACGTGGATACGCAAGACCGCGCGACGCTTCGGCCTGAATACCGACGCTTCTTTCCGTTTCGAGCGCGGACTTGACCCCAATCAAACCGTTTATGTGCTGAAACGAGCCGCCCGGCTGATACTTGAACTTGCCGGAGGAAGCATCACAGGCGATATTCAGGACGTCTATCCCTCGCCATTAGAGCCTTTCGAGGTGTATCTGCCTTTCGATAAGGTTAATTCTCTTATAGGTAAAAATATACCTGTAGCGACTGTCAAAAATATCCTCGCCTCGCTTGAAATTGAAATCGTCGCGGAAACGCAGGAAGGGCTTGACTTGCGCGTCCCTGTCTATCGCTATGACGTGCGCCGCGATGTAGATGTTATCGAAGACATTCTCCGTATCTACGGATACAATAATATAGAACTGAGCGACCATGTAAATTCTACGCTCAGCTATCGCAATCAGACCGACCGCAGTTACCGTCTCGAAAATATTATTTCGGAACAGCTTGTCGGTGCAGGCTTCAACGAGATACTCAACAACTCGCTCACCCGACAGACTTATTACGAGGGACTGACAACCTATCCGGCGGCCAAGTGCGTGATGCTGATGAATCCGCTTAGCGCCGACCTCAACGCCATGCGGCAGACATTGCTATTCGGCGGTCTGCAGAGCGTCGCCTTCAATATCAATCACAAGAATCGCAATATCCGCTTCTTCGAGTTTGGCAACTGCTATGCACTCAACCGCGATAACCGCAAGGAAGGTGCGCCGCTTGCCGAATATGGCGAAGATTACCGTCTCGGGCTGTGGGTTGCCGGTAAGCGCGTCGAAAACAACTGGGCGCACGCCGACGAAAACAGCTCTATATTCGAACTCAAGGCTTATGTCAATAACATACTCGCACGCTTGGGTGTGAACATCGAGAAGCTTGTAACCGGCGATTTTTCAACCGATATTTTTGCCGCCGGACAAAGGATAGTGTCGCCTTCGGGACGCACCTTGGGAACTTACGGCATCGTAAATAACTCGATACTCAAGAAGACTGATATTGACTGCGAAGTATATTTCGCCGAACTGTCGTGGAGCGCATTGATAAAGGAGACGAACAGGGAACAGACGACTTTCCGCGAGATAGCGCGTTTCCCTGAAGTGAAGCGCGACCTCGCACTGCTGCTTGACAAAGCGACGAGCTTCGACGACGTCAAGCGGACGGCTCTCGAAAGCGAACGCAAACTGCTGAAAGACGTCGTACTGTTCGATGTTTATGAGGGCGGCAGCCTGCTCACAGGAAAGAAATCCTACGCTGTAAGTTTCTTTCTGCAAGACAGGGAGCGCACACTCGAAGACCGGCAGATAGAAGCCATCATGTCGAAGATACAAAAAAATCTCGAAGACAAACTTGGAGCAAAATTAAGATAATTATATATGTATATATGGGAAGAGCATTTGAATACAGAAAAGCAAGAAAAATGAAACGCTGGGGAAATATGGCCCGCGTATTCACAAAGTTAGGCAAAGAGATTACTATTGCCGCCAAGTCGGGTGGGCCTGATCCCGAAACCAATCCTCGCCTGCGCGTGCTTATGCAAACGGCGAAGAAAGAGAACATGCCTAAGGACAACGTCGAAAGGGCGGTCAAGAAGGCTACCTCGAAGGATTTCACCGACTATAAGGAGATGAACTACGAGGGCTACGGGCCTCACGGAATAGCAATCTTCGTCGAAACGGCTACCGACAACACTACGCGCACCGTCGCGAATGTCCGCAGTTACTTCAACAAGCACGGCGGCTCACTCGGTACGACCGGCTCGCTTGAGTTTCTTTTCGACCACAAGAGCGTGTTTCATGTGGCCAAGAAGGACGGAGTGTCGCTCGAAGACCTCGAACTCGAACTTATTGACTACGGCGTTGACGAGGTCGGCGAAGACGAAGGCGAGGTCATCCTCTACGGTGATTTTGCACAGAACTCTATTATCCAGAAGTACCTCGAAGACAACGGTTTCGAGATTACTGCGAGCGAGTTTGTGCGCATCCCCAACGACGTCAAGGACGTAACTGTCGAACAGCGTGAAGCCATCGAGAAACTGATTGAGAAAATCGAAGACGATGAAGATGTGCAGAACGTTTTTCATAACATGAGCGAAAGCGACGAAGAATAGAGTGATCTTATGTTATGTTGCGGCGAAAGCCTGTTTCGTCATTCGTAAGCTGAAGCTATTCATATCAATAGAAAATAAATTTTTCAAATAGAAAACCAATTACAAACAACAATGAGAAATCTCTTTTTATCCCTTATTTTATGTGTCCCTCTTGCGGTCAATGCGCAGGTAGGCAATGCGCTTGTAGGCGAGACTGATGCTAATCCGGCAGACAGCATCACCGACGAACAGCTCTTTCGCGAGAGTATCAAAGTACTTGCATCCGACGAGTTTGGCGGACGCAAACCGCTGACTCCTCACGAAGACCTGGCAATCAACTATATAGCCAGCCGTTTCAAAGCCCTCGGATTGCAGCCGGTCAATGGCTCTTACTTTCAGAAAGTGCCTCTGTTGGCGGTCAAGACTAATGTCAAGGGCGGTGTGGTAACATTGAAAGGCAAGAAAGGCAGTCTGCCGCTGAAGATGATGGACGACGTCGTTCTCTGGACGCTGCGTGCCGAAAAGCATCTGAAGGTCTCGAAAGCCGACGTCGTATTCGTCGGTTTCGGCATCAATGCACCGGAGTATGAATGGAACGACTACGAAGGTCTCGACGTCAAAGGCAAGATAGTTGTATGCCTCGTCAACGACCCGGGTTATTACGACGATAATCTTTTTCGCGGTAAAAACATGACCTATTATGGCCGCTGGACTTACAAGTTCGATGAGGCCGGACGACAGGGAGCTGCCGGCATACTTATCATCCACGACGACAAACCTGCATCTTACGGATGGAGCGTTGTGCAGAACGGTCGTCAGAGCGAGGTTTTGAGCCTCAACTCGCCTACCGGTAACAGTGAAAAAGTAGCCCTAAACGGTTGGATAACAGGCGCTTCGACAGAGAAGATTTTTGCCCTCGCAGGCGTCTCGCTCGAAGAATCATTGGCGTCGGCCAAAAAGCGCGGTTTCAAGCCGTTTTCATTAGGTCTGAATACAACGATAGAAACAAATAACGAGGTAAAGATTGCCGATTCGCACAACGTTGTAGGCATATTGCCCGGCACCGACCTCAAAGACGAATACATCATCTACTCGGCGCACTGGGACCATCTCGGCATAGGCTCTCCGGTTGATGGCGACAGCATCTATAACGGCGCTGACGATAACGCATCGGGAGTAGCCGGAATGTTCGTTCTCGCCCGCCGTTTCGCACAATTGCCCGACCGTCCGCGACGCTCTATCGTTTTCATCTCTGTAACAGCTGAAGAGCAGGGTTTGCTCGGCTCCGAATATTATGCCGCACATCCGCTCTTACCGCTCAAAAAGACGGCTATCAACCTCAATATGGATGGCTACGGCAACCATTTCCCTACTCGCGATGTAACGCTTGCCGCAGCCGGCGATTCCGAAACGGACAAGTATCTCAAGGAAGCCGCCGCTACACAGGGGCGCATTGTGAAGATTGCAAAGACTTCAACCTCAGGCGGTTATTACCGTTCCGACCATTTCAATTTCGCCAAGGTAGGCGTGCCGGTAGTCTTGGCCAAGAGTGGCGGCGACTATGTTGACCCGCAGGCAGTAGAGGCGCAGAAAGAACTTCGCGGCACTAAATCCAACTATCATCAGCCTTCCGACGAGTATCACGATTGGTGGAATGTAAGCGGCTCATTACAAGATATTTATCTCTATTACGGCATAGGTCTCCGTCTCGCCAACGACGGCTACTTTCCCCAATGGAACAAGGGTATCCATCCTTGATACGGTTTTGTTGATGATTCGGGCGGCTATCAGGCCAATTATACGGCAAAAAAACGCGAAAAGTCTCCGAAAGTCGGGGGTGATTTTTGCCTGATTTCGCCTGTTTTTGCTGAAAAAGTGGATCAAGCGCAAATTTTTTTCATTTTGCAAGTAATTGATAATCAGCCTATCGAAAAAAAAATTCAGAAAAGTGGAAAAAAAGTTGCAAAAAAATTTGGCAGATAAAAAAATAGTCTGTATCTTTGCACCCGCTTTAGAGACAAAAAGCAAACTTTTGATACTGAAAGCCGGAAGATTCGAGACGGAAAATTGAAGAGATTCGATACTGAAAGTTGGAGAGATTCGAGGCTGAAAGTTGAAAAAAAGTGAGAGGCGTTCTTTGAGAAGATTTACATGATACAAGATGTAGTACGAGGGGTAATGAAAATTACTTTTTTTTGAGTGT
>JAITPL010000129.1 GCA_031289445.1 Tannerella sp. | reverse complement strand
GGAATAGAGATAGAGGCCGAGGTCATGCTTAAAGGCACGCGGGTAGATGGGGTCTATACGGCCGACCCCGAAAAGGACCCCAAGGCTGTGAAGTTCGACGAGATAACTTTCGACGAGATCTACCGGCGCGGTCTGAAGGTCATGGACCTGACGGCTACTACCCTGTGCCGCGAAAACAACCTTCCGGTCATCGTCTTCGACATGGACACCGTCGGAAATCTTCAAAAAGTCATCAACGGCCAAAACATAGGAACGAAAATAAAGGTAGAAGGTAGATAAAGGTAGAAAATAGAAAATAGAAGGTAGAAAATAGAAGGTAGAAATGGGGAGAATTAAGAATTAAAAGACGTTGTCATGTTGTGTTCGTAGGGGCGCGCTGCGCTCGCCCAACATGTCAACGTCATACCAAATTAAAATACGCTGCAAGTCAATCAAGAAAACAACGTTCGACGTAGTCAATTAAAAGGGGCTGCATCTCAATCAAGAAACAACGTTCGACGCAGTCAATTAAAAGACATTGCTTCTCAATTAAGAATCAGAAAATCAAAAGAGTTTATAGAAATCGGAAATTCATTTATTCAATAATTATATGGAAATAGACACTAATCAATTTATTAAGAACGCGGAGGCTAAGATGGCTTCTGCTATTCACTATCTGGATGACGAACTGGCCAGAATCCGCGCCGGTAAAGCCAATCCCAAGATCCTCGACAACGTGCGCGTGCATTACTACGGTGATATGACGCCGCTGACGAACGTAGCTTCGGTCAATACGCCCGACGCTAAAACCCTGCTTATCACTCCCTGGGAGAAAAACCTGATAAAGGAGATTGAGCGGGCTATAATGAACTCGGACGTTGGCATCACGCCTGAAAACAACGGCGAGGTGATACGTCTCGGCATTCCGCCGCTCACCGAAGAACGTCGCCGGCATCTGGCTAAACAGGCCAAGCAGGAGGCCGAAAACGCCAAGATAAGCGTCCGCAATGCACGCCGCGAGGTTGTCGAACAGCTGAAGAAGTCGGTGAAAGACGGCGTGCCCGAGGACGTCGAGAAGGACGCCGAAGAGAAGGTACAGAAGATTCACGACAAGTTTATCAAACAGGTTGACGAACTGTACGCCGCTAAGGAAAAGGAGATAATGACGGTATAGATGCGTGGTCTGGTAATCAAAAATACAGGCAGCCGATATACCGTTCACACCGACGACGGACGCACGGTGGACTGTAACGTCAGAGGCTCGTTTCGCCTCAGGGACATCAGAAGCACCAACCCTGTGGCGATCGGCGACCGCGTGCAGGTTGAGGAGAAGGAAGGATCGGCAACGATTGTCGATATCGAGGACAGACGCAACTATATGATAAGGCGCTCAACCAACCTGTCGAAGCAGTCGCATATCCTCGCGGTCAACCTCGACCTGACCGTTCTCGTCGCTACGGTCAGTTATCCGCAGACGACGACTGTCTTTATCGACCGTTTCCTCGCCACCGCAGAGGCTTACAGTATTCCCGCGCTTCTGGCCTTCAACAAGATTGACCGCTATGACTCCTCCGACCTCGATTACCTCGACAGCCTTATACATCTTTACACCACTATAGGTTACCCCTGTCTGCGTCTGTGCGCCGTGCGGGGAGAAGGCGTCGAAGCTCTCAGGCAGGCGCTAAAGGGTAAGATAACGCTTCTGGCAGGACATTCGGGAGTGGGGAAATCGACACTGATTAACGCGCTTATGCCTGAAGCCGGACTGCGTACCGGTAAAATCTCGGAGTATCACAAGAAAGGGATGCACACAACTACTTTTTCGGAGATGATACCTTTTCCCGACGGCGGTTACATCATCGACACTCCGGGGATTAAGGGTTTCGGCACGATTGAGATGGAAGGCGCTCAGGTGGCGCATTACTTTCGGGAGATATTCAAGTTTACGTCTGATTGCCGCTTCAACAACTGCACTCACACCAACGAGCCGGATTGCGCGGTACTGCGTGCAGTCGAGGAGCATTACATCAGCGAATCACGCTATAAGAGCTATCTCAATATCCTCTCCGACAAAGATGGCAACAAATATCGCGAAGCGTACTAAACAGGGAATAACAACTAACAGTGAATAACTAACAGTGAATAACTAATAGTGAATAACTACTCACTGATAACTGATAACTGTTCTCTATTCACTACTCACTGATAACTGTTCACTGCTCACTATGCACTACTCACTACTCACTGTTCACTATTCACTGCTCACTATTCACTATTCACTAAATTATGGATTATTCTTTTTGGGATTTTTTGACGCTTGCAGGCTCACTTGGGCTGTTCCTCTACGGAATGAAGATTATGAGCGAAGGACTGCAAAAAGTGGCCGGCGACAAGATGCGCAACATACTGTCGGTCATGACAACCAACCGCGTAACAGGCGCCATGACAGGCGTACTGATAACGGCTCTTATACAGTCGTCGAGTGCGACCTCGGTCATGGTCGTCAGTTTTGTCAACGCCGGACTGCTCTCTCTGGCGCAGGCTATCAGCGTGATAATGGGCGCGAACGTCGGCACGACGGTTACAGCCTGGATTATCTCGCTTTTCGGCTTCAAGGTCGATATTAGCCTCTTCGCCCTGCCTCTGATAGGGCTAAGCATCCCCCTGATTTTCTCGAACAACAACAGCAGGAAATCCTGGGGCGAGTTTATTATCGGCTTTGCCATTCTCTTCCTCGGACTGGGCTTCCTCAAAGACTCCGTGCCGGATCTGGAAGGAAATACCGAGGTATTGGCATTCGTGAGCGACTATACATCGATGGGTTTCCGTTCGGTGCTGCTGTTTCTGTTCATCGGAGCCGTTCTCACCATCATAGTGCAATCGTCGAGCGCGACGGTGGCGATAACGCTTATAATGTGTTCCAAAGGCTGGATACCGTTCGAGATAGCTGCGGCGATGGTGCTTGGCGAGAACATCGGAACGACCGTCACGGCAAACCTTGCCGCCCTGTCCGCCAATATTCAGGCTCGAAGGGCAGCGTTTGCCCACTTCATGTTCAACGTCTTCGGAGTTGCATGGATGCTGGCGGTATTCTATCCGTTCGTGCATATTATAGGCGGGCTGGTAAGGGATTACGGCCCGGGCGACCCGACGGCTGTTGGCGATCCGGCGGCGGAGGTAGCGGTTTCGTTTGGCTTGTCGCTGTTTCACACCCTGTTTAATATAGTCAATATCTTTTTGATGATTTGGTTTGTCAACCTCTACGTCAAGATTTGTTCGTACTGCATCAAGCAGAAGAAAGTCAGCGACGAGGAAGAGTTTCAACTCAAGTTTATCTCCGCCGGCATACTCTCGACCTCCGAACTGTCGCTTTTGCAGTCGAAGAAGGAGATTGTGCTCTTTGCCAAGCGTGTTCACCGCATGTTCGGCATGGTTAAGGATCTTTACTACGAGCAGGATGCGGAGACTTTCCGTAGCGTCTATAACCGCATTGACAAGTATGAAAATATAAGCGACCGCATGGAATTGGAGATTGCCGACTATCTGACCAAGGTTTTGGAAGGACACCTCAGTTCGCAGGGCAAGGAGAATATCCGCGTCATGTTGCGTGTGATTTCGGAGATTGAGAGCGTGGCCGATTCCTGCCATAACCTTGCACGTGGAATAAAGCGCCGCAACGAAGGCAAGTCGGTCTTCCTCGACAGCCAGAACCGGACTATCGACCGGATGTTTGCCCTCGACGAGGAATCCATCCTCCGAATGATAGAGTTGCTCGACAAGACGGAAGCCGAAATTGTGAAAGCCGATCTCGTCAAGTCGTATAATATCGAAACGGAGATAAATAACTATCGCGACCAGCTTAGAACAGAGAATCTTGAGAAAATCGACTCCCTGACCTATCGCTATTCGGACGGGGCCTATTATATGGATATTGTTTCGGAGTGCGAGAAGCTCGCCGACTACGTTCTCAACGTAGCACAGGCGATAGTCAACGCGAAAGCGCGTTGATGACGTTGTGATATTTTCATGACTTTTGTCGTCTAAGTTTAAAAAGATAAGGCAATGGAGACGACAAAATGCAAACGCTTACTCTACGGTAATTTTTAATTCTTAATTAATCCCCCTTTTCTAATTTTAAAATACCCTCGTCGCGGTTTGTTTTTTGAGGCATTTATTACCCTTGCGAAGAAACCTTTGCGGGTATAAACGTCGGCGGTAAGGATAACTTTTATTCTTTTTAGAATCTCGTCATAGTTTAGAGGCTGAGCGTCTTCAAAGAACGAATTGTAACGGTTAAAAAGATGCGTCGCTATTACGTCAGTGTGCATACCCTTGTTTGCGTTGCCCTGCGACAGTATTTCGTAGATACTCTGTTTGTTTATTCTGTTCATCGCGATTTCATTTTGTTAATAATCAACTTCGCCGTACGTCCGGCTGCACCTGAAGAGCCGAGAATGGAAATGACGTGCTCGTAGCCCGCTATCATCTTCGCCCTGTATGACTCGTCGTAGATCAGTCTCCTCAACTCGCCCTCTATATTGCTAAACGTGAACAGCGCCCCGAATAGTTCGCGCACCACCTTGCGTCCCGCTATCAGGTTGACAAGCGAGATAAACCTCACATGAAAAAAGTGGCGGAAAATAAAATTGACCAGCCGTCCACCGCCAAAATAGTAGCACACCACCTGCGGAACGCGGAAAAGCGCTGTCTCGAGCGTTGCCGTGCCGGACGTAACCATAGCAACGGAAGCTTGCCGGAGGAGGTCGTATGTCCGTCCGAACACTATCTCGCAATCCGGCGAAACGTACTTCGCGTAATCGTCGGCGGTAAGTCCCGGCGCCCCTGCAACAACTGCCTTATATTCCGGAAAACGCGAAGCCACGCCAAGCATCATCGGAAGATTTTGGCGAATCTCGTCGCGACGGCTTCCCGCAAGTACGGCGATAAGAGGCCTGTCCTGCGGCAGACGGCTGCTTTCATCCCCCTTCGTCGAGGCTGTGTATTCAGCTACCGAATCGACCGACGGATTACCCACATAATCGACCTCGTAATCAAGCGACTTGTAGAAATCCACTTCAAAGGGAAGTATGCAAAACATGCGGTCAACATAGCGTCGGATTGCCTTGATACGATACCTCTTCCACGCCCATATTTTAGGCGAGATATAGTAATAGACAGGGACGTCGCGGAGCTTTTCCCTGACGAACTTCGCTATCTTGAGATTGAAACCCGGATAATCGACCAGAATCACTGCATCCGGACGGTAAGCCAGTATATCTTCACGACAAACCCGCATGTTCCTCAGTATGGTTCGCGAGTGCAGCAGTACCGGAATGACCCCCATAAACGCCATCTCGCGATAGTGCCCGACAAGCGTCCCGCCGACAGACTCCATCAAGTCGCCGCCCAGAAAACGGAAATCCGCTTCCGCATCTTCGTTTATCAAGGCCTTCATCAGGTTGGATGCGTGAAGGTCGCCCGAAGCCTCGCCTGCAATAATATAATACTTCATCTGTAATACCTGTCTTTTAATATTTCAACAAAAGAGTAATCTGTTATGTCCGTATTGCAAGGCACCAGGGAAGCGTACCCCGCTTCGAGCAAGGCCACGTCGTTGTCGGGACGGTCAGGTCCGAAAGTCTTGTAGTATCCGGTGATATAAAAATCGTCGGCCTCGCCGGAGGTTTTCTCGCGGCGAAACTCCCGCACCCATTTACCGTCGGTCTGACGGCCTGTCACAATGCCTTTCACCTTACTCCGGTTCGGGATGTTGAGGTTGAGATAGACGCCGTGCGGCAATCCGCGTTGCAAAATATCTTCGGCAAGGAGAATAGCCAGGCGGCAGGATTCCCCGAAGTCGGCGCCGGGAAAATAATCATAGAGCGAAACCCCAATCGAGGGCACATCAAACACGCAGCCCTCGAAGGCAGCGCCCATAGTGCCGGAGTAGTGCGTCGAGAGAGCGTGGTTGCCTCCGTGATTTATGCCCGAAAGCAGCAGGTCGGGTTTGCGCGGCACGACCTCGTTGAGAGCCAGTTTGACGCAATCCACAGGAGTGCCGGTGCAGCTGTAAACCGTCATCCCCGGCTCTTCGCCGATCAGGCTGTATCTTATCGCGTGCTCGGTAGTGATGGCGCACGACATGCCCGAACGCGGGCCGTCCGGCGCAAAGACCGTCACTTCGCCAAGCGGGCGCATTGCCTCCGCCAAGCTCCTGATGCCTTCGGCTTCTACGCCGTCGTCGTTCGTAATCAGTATGAGAGGTTGTTTGCTTGTCATTTTATTTAATGTTCTTGATATATTCATATATTGCGGCTTGAGCGCGAACAGGCGGTTCGGAGTGCGGCTTGTAAACGTTGTTCAGATGCTCGTCGATTATGCAAGCCTTGGTATTGTCGGCAAGCTGGATATGCAGAATATCTATCACTTCGCGCTTGATGTCGGGCGAAAGTACGGGAAAAGCCGTTTCAATCCTTCTGCTGAGATTGCGTCGCATCCAGTCGGCCGAAGTAAGATAAATCTCTTCGAGGCCGTCGTTATAGAAATACCACACCCGCGAGTGTTCGAGAAACATATCTACAATCCGCGTGATTCGAATGTTGCTGCTGAATTTCCTGTTTGGCACCAGACAGCAGATACCCCGCACAATAAGGTCTATTTCGACGCCCTGCTCGGAGGCTTCATAGAGCAGGTCTATCATCTGCTTGTCGTGCAGGCCGTTCATCTTCAGTATTATGTAAGCCCGCCGACCCTGCCGCGCATGATCTATCTCGCGCTGTATCATCCGCTGTATCTCGCCGACCAGATTAAACCGTGCTACGAGCAGATGCCGAAACTCCGGCGCTGCACCCTGAAGTTCCAGAAAGGCAAACAGGGCATTGACGTCGCCGACCAGGTCTTTATCGCAAGTCAGCAGCGCCATATCCGAATATATGCGAGCCGTTTTTTCGTTGAAGTTGCCGGTGCTCAGATAAGCGAAGTCGGGGTTATCGCCGCGTCGCAGTATGACCGCCACCTTCGCGTGCACTTTAAGCCCCGGAATGCTGTAAATAATATTTATCCCTGCCGCTTCCATAAACTCGGCCGTGCTGACGTTGTTTTCTTCGTCGAAACGCGCTTTCAGTTCTACAAAAACCGTTACCTTCTTGCCGTTCTTGGCCGCGCTTACAAGAGAGTTGATAACGGCCGAGTTATCAGCCACGCGGTATTGAGTGATTTTAATATCCTCTACGTCGGGGTCGAACGACGCTTCCATCAGCAGCCGCAGCAGATAATCGAACGACTGGTAAGGGAAATGCAGCAGCACGTCGTGATTGATGATAGCCTGAAACATTGATTGCATACGGTCGAGATACGGCACGCGCAACGGCGTCGGCGGCGCCTGTTCGAGCGCTTCACCGACAGGATTGGGCAGTTTCGACATGTCCTGCAGATTCATATAAGACCCGCCTACTATAAGGTCGTCTTCGGCTATATTTAAGGTCTCGCAGGCGTATTCGAGCATATCGGCAGGCATTGCGCTGTCGTACATAAAGCGGCTTAGTGCGCCGATTTTGCGCTTGCCTACTTTCTCCTTTATCTCGTTCTTCATCTCTCGCGAATCGCCCTTGTTGTCGTCGATATAAATATCCGCATCTCTCGAAATCTTTATACTGTAACAGCCTTCGACGTCATAACCCGGAAATACCGAAGGCAGATTTGCGCGAATCACATCATCGACAAACATGTAGTAATAAATCCCTTCGTGCGCAGGTAGCGCGATGAAGCGGGGCACTTTCGAGAAAGGTATCTTGATGAGCACATGATACGGATCGCCGGTCGTCTTGTGCAACATACGCACTATCAGATACAGTCGGCGGTCGCGGATAAACGTGCGCACCCCTCGCTGAATAGTTACCGGCGAGAGGAAGGGAAAAACTTCTTCATTGAAGTATTTGCGAATATAGTCGAGGTGAAAATCCTCCGGCTTGCAGTTCTGGTAGAGACAGATGTTTTGGCGTCGCAGTTCGGGCAGGATGCCGGAGTTGAAGATTCGATAGAAGTCCTGTTGCTGGCGGTTAACCTCGTTGGTGAGGTCTTCGAGGCGTTCTTCGGAAGTCTCGGCGCTCTCTTCGGTATAGTTTTGCCTGATGATGTTACTGCGATGCTCCGAGACGCGCACTTCATAGAACTCTTCAAGATTGGAGGCGTAGATTGATAGAAAACGTATGCGTTCGTAGATGGGGAGCGACGGATCGTCAGCCTCCATCAGCACGCGATAGTTGAACGACAGCCAACTGATATCGCGCTTGAAATATGTATATTTCCCGTCCGACATGTCATATCTCGAATATACCTTCAATCTCTACCGGAACATTGTCCGGCAAAGAGGCTACGCCTGTGGCGCTGCGTGTACCGACGCCTGCATCCTCGCCCCATACTGCGGCAAAGAGTTCGCTGCATCCGTTGATGACGTAGGGTTGGCGCACAAAGTCGGGCGTGCCGTTGACCATCCCGAAGACTTTCACTACGCGCTTGACTTTATTCAGACTGCCGAGCGCTCCCTTAATAGACGCCAGCATGGTCAGCGCGGCCTGTTGTGCAGCCTGCTTGCCTTCGTCTTCGTTCAGCTCGCTGCCGACGCGGCCCTTGATTGTCGAGCCGTCGGCCAACACAGGCAAATGCCCGGACAAGTACAGGTAATTGCCGCTAATCAGACACGGTTTGTAAACACCTTTGGGAGCAGGCGCGGGCGGTAACTGCAATCCCGTCTTGATAAACTGTTCTTCTGCGTCGTAAAACATAATCTATTTCTTGGTTTTTCTTGTGAATTTCTTCTTTGCGGAGGATGAGGTGTTGTTGGCCGGGTCGCCGACTATTTTCATGCAGTCGGCAAGGGTCAGGGCATTGGGGTCGGTTGTCTTGGCGAGCCGGTAGTTGTTGCCCTTATAGACTATATACGGTCCGTAGCGGCCTTTCAGCACTTTCAACTCCGGCTCTTCATCGAACGACTTGATATGCTTCTCTATTTCTGTTTGACGCTTGGCCTTGACCAGTTCTGTTGCCTGCTCTTCCGTGATTGTCATCGGGTCGAGGCTTTCCGGTATGGATGCAAACATGCCGTTATGACGGATAAACGGCCCGAAACGGCCTCTGGATACAATCATCTCTTCGCCCTCGAACTCGCCTACCGTGCGGGGCAGGTCAAACAGCTTCAAGGCTTCTTCGAGGGTGATGGTCTCGATGGACTGGTCTTTATGCAGCGATGCAAACTGCGGTTTAATCTTTTTGTCTTCGGGGTCGGGCTTGCCTATCTGAGCCAGTGGACCGTAGCGGCCTATCTTTACAAACACCGGTTTGCCGCTCTTGGGGTCTGTTCCCAGTTCGCGTTCTCCTATCTTGCGCTCCGTTCTGGCTGCCGACGCCGCCTCGACGGTAGGATGAAACACGGTGTAGAACTCGTGCGTCGCCTTACTCCAGTCCAGTTTGCCTTCGGCTATGGTGTCGAACTCTTTCTCTACGTTGGCCGTGAAGTTGTAATCAAGGATGTCGGGGAAATATTCCGTCAGGAAATCGTTGACTACGGCGCCGGTATCCGTAGGTATCAGTTTATTGCGGTCGAATCCGGTAAGTTCTTTTTTATCGCTGTCCTTAATCTTGCCTTTTTCGAGGGTGAGTATGTTATATTGACGCTCAATGCCCGGCTTGTCGCCCCGCTCGACGTATTCGCGGTTTTGAATAGTCTGAATGGTGGGTGCGTAGGTCGATGGACGGCCTATGCCGAGTTCTTCCAGACGGCGCACGAGGCTGGCTTCGGTGTAGCGCGGAGGACGCTGTGTGAAACGCTCGGTAGCAATGATTTTCTTCATCGACAGTATGTCTTTGACGTTTACCGGCGGCAGCAGTCCGTTCTCCTCGCTGTTCTCGGCGTCTTCGTCCGTGCTTTCCATATAGACGTGCAGGAAGCCGTCGAAGGTGATAACCTCGCCCTGGGCAACAAATTTCTCGTCCGTCTTGCCGCCGATGCTTATCGTAACGGTAGTGCGCTCCAGCTCCGCATCGGCCATCTGGCACGCAATAGTGCGCTTGAAAATCAAATCGTAGAGCCGCTTTTCCTGAACCGAGCCGCTAATCTCCGGTGCATTCATATAGGTAGGACGAATGGCTTCGTGAGCCTCCTGAGCGCCTTTGCTCTTGGTCTGATACTTGCGAAACTTGTGATAGCGCTCGCCATACGTATTGATGATGGCTTCCTTGCTTGTGCCGAGCGCCAGATTGCTAAGGTTGACCGAATCGGTACGCATATA
>JAITPL010000171.1 GCA_031289445.1 Tannerella sp. | reverse complement strand
TGTACGGTGAAAGTATCCGCAAGCTGTCGCCCCGCTACGGTCGGGACAGGTTCTTTAAAATGCTGCGCACGCACGGTCTGCCGGTGGAACGCAAGCGGAGTTATATGCGTACGATGAACCCGTATCACCGTTTTCATGTGCACGGGAATCCGGTAAGGGAATGCAAGCCTGAACGTCCCAATCAGGTATGGGTATCCGATATTACATATATACAGACAGGGGACAAGTTTGCGTATTTATCGTTGATAACGGACAGGTATTCGCGCAAGACAGCGGGCTGACACTTGTCGAACAATCCGGGTATAGAAGGCTGTCTGGAGGCATTGAAGAAAGCGTTGTCGACATGCAGGGATTCATCGGGAATCATCCATCATTCTGAAAGGGGGGATCCGATATTGCAGCCATCCTTACACGAAGTTGCTGACCCGAAAGAGCAAACAAGCATGACGGAGGAGAATCACTGTTACGAAAACGTGTTGGCCGAGCGGGTGGACGGGATACTCAAGGACGGTTACATGTTAGAGAGTAGATTTAAGGATATAAATCAGGCGCGTCGAACATGTTAAGGAGTGATTATGCTGTACAATACCCGCCGTCCGCACCGGGCGTTAAAATTACGGACACCGGTGGAGGTACACGGGGAGGCGGATTGAAAAAACTGTTGGTTGTAGTTTGCCATACGGCAAACTACAACCAACGGTAAACAAGACAGAAAACAGAAAATTAAGAAATAACAAATAAGAAAAATAGAATCATAACCTGTCAACTTTTTTTAGGACGTGACATAGACGTTATAAATTAGAAATTCAGAAATCTCAACCTGATATTATCGTTATTGAATATTGTATAATATGTTTATAATCAATATTTCATAAAATATCATTTCTGTTATAGATATTGTACTTTGTACAATAAGGTAATTATAGATATTGTACTTTGTACAATAAGCCTTTTCCAAGGTAGAAGGTAAAAATCAGAAATGCGATAAAGCCTTTTCCAAGTTAGAAGTTCTGAAGGGAAAACGTCAACGCTTACTAACGACATAAAACACCAACGCTTACTACCGACGTGAAACGTCAGCTCTTTCATTCCGCTACTCGCGTAACGGACTGTATGCTTTTTATCTTGGAGAGCGCGATGCACAACTTTTGAATGTCTGCGACGTCATGGACGAGGAGGTTTATCTTGCACTCGAAAACGCCGTCTTTGGTCTCTACAAGCAGGCGGATGATATTCATGTTGTAGCTTGAGATGGACTTGGCTATGTCGGTCAACACCCCTACGGCGTCAATGCCTACGACCTGCAACGTGGCCTCGAACGACTTGCTGACGTGGCTGCTCCATACCGTCGAAAGGATACGGTCGCCGAAGTTGCTTTTGAGGCGGAGACCTATGTTGCAGGAGTGTTTATGGACTATGACGCTGTCGTCGTCGTTAATAAAACCGAATACCTCGTCGCCGGGGATAGGCTTGCAGCAGCTTGCTATGACGTAGTTGCGCACGCCTAAGGCGTTTTCGTACAATTCGTAGGGGTGGCTCTTGTCGAAGACCTGCTTCTCGGGGCGCTCATCCGAAGATACGGCCTGCTTTTTCTTGCCCATCCCGAAAGCTTTCTTGACGTATTTGATGATAGTGTTGCTGTCTTGTTCGCGCACGGCTTTGCGTATGTTGTCGGGCAGAGCTACATTGCCTTTCTCGACGGCATAGTAGAAGTCTTCGCGTCGCGAGAAACCGAAGTATATCATCAGTCTGTCCAGAAACGATTGCGTAGGCTCGACGCCGGCCTTACTGAAGGCTTGCATCACCTTTTCGGCTCCTGCACGCGCAAGTTCTTTGCGTTCACGTCGCAGGACGGCTTCGATTTTAGTTCGCGCCTTAGCCGTCGTAACATAGTTGAGCCACTCTACCTTGGGCGATTGCGACTGCGATGACAGTATCTGCACCTGATCGCCGCTTTCGAGCTTGTGACTGAGCGGCACGAGATGGTGGTTTACCTTAGCGCCCATACAGGTATCGCCCAAGTTGGTATGCAGGTTATATGCAAAATCCAGAGCAGTAGCGCCTTTCGGAAGCGTTTTCAGTTCGCCTTTAGGGGTGAAGACAAAAATCTCGGACGAGAAGAGATTCATCTTGATGGTATCAAGGAAGTCGAGGCTGTTAGGATTCGGGTTTTCGAGTATTTCGGTGATTGTATGCAGCCACTTGTCGAGTTCGGTATCTTCGTCGATATTGTTTTCCTTGTATTTCCAGTGTGCAGCGAAACCTTTTTCATCTATCTCGTCCATGCGTTTACTGCGAATCTGTATCTCTATCCATTCGCCATCGGGACCCATGACGGTACAGTGAAGCGCCTGATAGCCATTGGCTTTAGGTCGGCTCACCCAGTCGCGCAGGCGGTCGGGGCGCGTACGATATATATCGGTGATAACGGCATAGATATCCCAGCACAGGTTTTTCTCGTCCACATCGCCGGTCGGCTCGAAGATGATGCGGATAGCGAAGAGGTCATAGACATCCTCGAAAGGCACGCTTTTAGAGTTCATCTTGCTCCATATCGAGTAGATAGATTTGACGCGAGCTTTCATATCGTAGGTCAGTTCGAGGTCTTGCAGTCGCTGTCGGACAGGTTTGGCAAAGTTCTCGAATAGTCGCTGTCGCGATTCTTCGCTGCCGGCGAGTTTCTTGTTGATAAATTTGAAGTCGTCGGGATGTTCGTATTTGAAACTGAGGTCTTCGAGTTCGGTTTTGATGGCGAAGAGGCCGAGCCGGTGAGCGAGCGGGGCGTAGATAAACATTGTCTCGCCGGCTATTTTGAACTGTTTGTCGGCACGCATTGAGGCCAGCGTGCGCATGTTATGCAGACGGTCGGCCATCTTGACCAGAACAACGCGAATGTCATTACTCATCGTCAGCAGCAGTTTGCGGAAGTTTTCCGCCTGCTTGAGGTCTTTATTGGCGAATACGTCACCGGCGATTTTGGTCAGTCCGTCCACTAATTCGGCTACTTTGTGGTCGAACATGTGTTCGATGTCGATGACCTCAAAATCGGTGTCTTCTACTACGTCGTGTGTCAGCGCGGCGCAGATGGAAGTAGAGCCGAGACCCATCTCGCCGCAGACTATTCGCGCCACCGCCAGAGGGTGCATGATATATGGATCGCCGTCACGCCGTTTGACGCCGTTATGCGCATTTTTGGCGAAGTTGAAAGCTTTGGTAACGCGCTCAACCTTGCGACGGTGGTTGGATGCGAGATATTCACTCATCAGCGCCTCAAACTGCTGTTGAATACGGAACTCGCTAATTATCTCTTCCCGCTCCTCGTGCTCCCTGTTTTTTTTCTCGTCAACCTTGTTTTTTTTCTCGTCCATATCTGTCATACCTTAGGGATTTTTAATGTTTGACCTGTTCGTATCTTAGTCGTAGTCATACCGTTAACCTCCTGAATACTTTTCACGGTTACGCCTTTGTGCTTGTCGGCTATACTTGAGAGGGTATCGCCGGTCTGCACTTTGTATGATATGAAGCCGCCTCCGGTAGAGGAGGTTGTCTTTGCGGAAGAAGCAGTGGAAGAAGCAGTGGATGAGGTTGCGGCCGGTGTGCTCGAAGCGGCTGGCGGGTTTGTCGAAGCGGATGAATAAGTCAATCCTCCGTTGTCTATATTGATTTTGAGTTTGCGTCCGGGCGTGAGGCGCGAGCCGCTCAGACCGTTCCACTGGCGCAGACTCTTGGCTGTTACGCCGTAGAGGTTGGCTACGGTATAGACGTTTTCGCCGGCCTTGACCGTGTGTGTTATTTTCTCGTTGCGCTTGGAGGCGTCGGCGGGCGTGCAGGCCGAGAGCAGCTCGTCGATGCGGTGCGAATAGATGCTGTCTTCGCTGTCGATAAACGAAAATGACTTGTCTATAGGCAATCGCAGGATAGAAGGGGCTATGTTGCCGGGTATGATTTCGCGTTTGTATTGAGGGTTATAGAAGCGGATAGCGTCCTTTTCAATCTGCAGTATCTCGGCTATCTGGTCGAAGTGAAGCAGTCGCGACACCATCAGAGTATCCGTTACAACAGAGAATTGTGAGCGCACCGGGCATATATTATGGTCGCAGTGATAGGTCATGATATAGGCGGCGGCGATAAAGAGCGGAACGTAAGAGCGGGTTTCACGGGGGAGATTTTGGAATATCTGCCAGAAATCGGTCTTGCCGCCGGAGCGCCGGATGGCCTTATCTACATTACCCGGACCGCAGTTGTAAGATGCAAGGACTAAGAGCCAGTCGCCATATCGCTGATACATGTCCTTGAAATAGTTACAGGCGGCTTCGGTAGCGGCTTCGGGGTCGAAACGCCGGTCGATGAGGCTATTTATTTCGAGGTTATAGTGCTTGCCGGTAGGGAGCATGAACTGCCATAGCCCGCAGGCGCCGACCCGCGATTGTGCCGTAGGGTTGAGGGCGCTTTCTACAACAGCAAGGTATTTGAGTTCGAGCGGTAAACCGGCGGCGTCGAGTTTCTGCTCAATCATCGGAAAGTAAAAGTCGGCCATCCCCATCATGTAGCGTACCGTGTTGCGACGGCGATTGGCGTACAGCTCGATGCACTTGCGGACGGTCTCGTTAAACGTCATCGGCACAATACAGGGCATCATGGCGAGACGGGCTTTATATATCGAATCAGGAAAGACGAGTTTTTCGTCATTGTCTTCGCAGTTTTCTTCAGGGCGCGTGAAATAATTGACATGCCAGCTTTCGAGTATATTATATGTGCCAGTATCAAGCATGTCGGGCAGCATACCGATGATGGAATCGAACGGTGCAGACACGGTTTCTTGCTCCGTAAGCGGCTCTTCAGGCTCTTCTTCCAGCGGCTCTTGCGCAAAAGCAGGGATGCAAAAGAGTAATAGGAAAAATAAAGTCGCGAAACAGGTTTTTGCTGTTGATATGAAGCCGTCGCTACGAGTGGGAATGAGGGTAGGGGAGACCCTTGCGGTCGCCCAAACACCTGTTACAGGATTCATCTCAATAGGATTCCGGTATGCGTCATTGCGGAGAACGAAGCAATTTCCTTCTTGTTTATCTATTGATTTCCTGCGGGGATGTTCGAGTTGCGGCATTATCTTCATAATATTGGAGGGTTAGAATGTCATACAAATACTGAGACCGAAGGAATGTGGACTGGCGAAGGTGGCGGGTTTGATTTCAGGCGCGAGACGCATGGACAGGTCGGGCGAGACGTCGAAATCAAACATCTGCGCATCTACGTAGGAATCGGCTACGCAGATAAAATATAAGACAACGCTGAGGATAATACTCAGGTCGCGATAACGGCGATAGAAATCCTTACCCGACTTCAAATTGTTCTGAAACTGGACGTTATTGAGATAGCTGGCGGGGTTGGCATTAGCCGAAATAAAATCCTGCCACGACTGACTCCAACTGTCGGGGTTGAGCGCCTGAGGGTCGTTCATCGCATCCTTGACGATGTCGAAATAGGCGCTCCTGTAGTCCTGATAGTTCTTGTTATTCCAAGATATGGCATATATAAAACCCATGAGGCCGCCATATACAATAGGTAACTTCCAGTACTGACGGTTGTAGATTTGCCCCACGCCGGGGAAAGCCATAGCCATAAGCCAGGCTTTCTGAGGATTGGGCTTAAATAATTTTAAATCCGGGGTGATTAAATGGGCGGTGTCTTGCATAATATGCCGCGTATCGTCATCGTCGTAGAGAGACGGAGCATGCTCCGTCTCTACAGGTCGCGCGTCATTATCCTGTCGCGCGTCATTATCCTGTCGTGTTTCGTCCTGTCGCGTGTCATTATCCTGTCGCGTTTCGCCATGCCGCGCGTCATTATTATGCAGCGTATCGTCTTGCCGCGTTTCGTCATGCTGCGAGGAGGCAGCGCACACCTGTCCTGCGGCGCTGATTACCATGACGTATAATACGGTGATTATCCACCTGTTAATATCCCTCGCTTTTTGCATTCTTTACTTCATGCGATCCAACAAATCCATAATCTGTTCCAATTTTTCATCCGAATCAAAGGGGATTGTTATCTTGCCTTTGCCGGAGGTATCGTAGTTAAGTTGCACCTTTGTATCGAAGAACTTCGACAGATGCTCCTTGAGGATTTGAAACTCTTCAGGCAGTTTCGTGCTTTGCTTTTTTGCCGACGTCACCTCGGCTAAACCGCCGCCATTCTCGGATACGCTACGCGCAATATCTTCAACCGAGCGCACAGAAAGGCTTTCTTTGAGAATGCGGTCGTTGAGAGCAAGCTGCACTTCGGGATCATTTACCGAGAGCAGTGCGCGGGCGTGTCCCATATCTATAAGCCGTTTCTTGATGCAGACCTGTATCTCGGCCGGCAGCTTGAGCAGACGCAGATAGTTGGCTATCGTTGCGCGTTTCTTCCCGACACGTTCACTGAGTTGTTCCTGCGTCTGGCCCGAGCCATCCAGCAGTTTCTGGTAAGCCAGCGCCATCTCTATAGCGTTAAGGTCTTCGCGTTGTATGTTCTCAATCAGCGCCAATTCCATCACGTCTTCATC
>JAITPL010000115.1 GCA_031289445.1 Tannerella sp. | reverse complement strand
ATCTACCGAGCGACGCATTCCTAACGGAATGCGCTATGTAGGCATATATCGTTTTCTACCGAGCGATGCATTCCTAACGGAATGCAGAGGATGATAGGACGTATTGCGGATAATCATTTAAATAAATTATAATGTATCTAAGTCCGCAGGTCGATGGCCTACGATTATGAAGATATCGCCTTTCAGGTTGAATTCCCCATGTCACGCCCATAATTTTGCTTGGGCGTATGCAATACGCCCCTACATCCGATGCATATCAATAGAATTATGATTGCATCATTGGTAGCACGAAGCAACCTTCATTTTCTAATCTCCATTTCCTGATTTCTAATTTTCGTATTTTTTCCACCCTTGCAACAAAATAAATAAAAAAGTGGAGAATTACGGATAATTACTTATCCTAAATTCTTCACTTTTTTTTTTACACAAAAACTTTAAGTTCAAAAACTTTCAATTCAAAACTTTCAAGCGCTATTAATTCAAGAACTTTCAAAAACTTTCAATTGTTTCAAATTCAAGAACTTTTAAAAACTTTTAGCTCAAAACTTTCAATCGTTTTCAGTTCCTTAAAGTACTCCCTGTGCGATTGTGGCTCTGGCAACTTTCATGAAACCGGCAATGTTTGCGCCTTTCACATAGTTGATGTAGCCATCGGTTTCGGTACCGTATTTCACACATTGCGTGTGGATGTCCTGCATGATGCTCTTCAACTTTGCATCCACTTCTTCGTGCGACCACGACAAACGGATGGAATTTTGTGTCATCTCCAAACCGGATGTAGCTACACCGCCTGCGTTTGCGGCTTTACCGGGAGCATAAAGTATTCGCGCTTGCTGGAACACTTCGATGGCCTCCGGCGTTGAAGGCATGTTTGCGCCCTCCGACACTGCGAAACAACCGTTAGCAACCAATGCTTTGGCTTCGTCGGCATTGATTTCGTTCTGTGTGGCCGATGGCAGCGCGATGTCGCATTTTTCATTCCAGGGACGTGCGCCTTCGACGTACTTACAGTTGTATTTCTCGGCATACTCCTTGATACGACCGCGATAGAGTTCTTTCAATTCCTTGACATACTCTAATTTTTCGCTGTCGATACCGTCCGGATCATAGATGTATCCGTTGGAATCGGAGAGAGTAACAACTTTAGCGCCAAGTTCGATGAGTTTCTCGACGGTGTACTGGGCAACGTTGCCGGAGCCTGAAACGGCACATACTTTTCCTTTGATGTCGATGTTGCGTGTTTTCAGCATCTCCAGCAGGAAATAAATATTACCGTAACCGGTCGCTTCCGGACGAATCAGCGAGCCGCCAAACTCAAGTCCCTTGCCGGTAAATGTGCCGGTAAATTCCTTTGCAAGTTTCTTGTACATGCCGAACATGTAGGCCACCTCGCGACCGCCAACACCAATATCTCCCGCAGGAACATCGGTATCCGGCCCGATGTGTTTCCACAATTCCAGCACAAAGGCCTGACAGAAACGCATTACTTCGGCGCTTGACTTTCCTCTCGGAGAGAAATCGGCGCCTCCTTTGCCTCCACCCATCGGAAGAGTAGTTAGAGCATTTTTGAACGTTTGTTCAAACGCCAAAAACTTCAGGATTGAGGGCGTTACCGAAGAGTGAAAACGTATTCCACCCTTGTACGGCCCGATAACATTTGAATGTTGAATACGGTAACCCATATTCGTTCTAATGTTACCCTTGTCGTCAACCCAGGTTACACGAAAAGAGAAAATCCTGTCGGGAATACAAATTCGCTCAACAAGATTCGCTTTTTCAAATTCAGGATGCTGGTTGTAAACATCTTCAACAGATTCCAACACTTCAGTCACAGCTTGAAGATACTCCGGCTCGTTCGGAAATCTTCTTTTCAAATCGTTTAAAATTTCTTGTACTTTCATAAATAATGTAGTTTTTATTGATTATTAAGGGTGCAAAAGTAGGAAAAATAATTGATATTCAAAAATTATTCCGTAATTTTGCAGCGGTTTTAATGGAATTTTATGAAAATATTGAACTATGTACTCTCTGTAGCGGGGATTGTTGTTATCTTGTCGGCGGCGCCCGAACAGGCAAGTTTGACGGAGGGTTTTCGTAAAGGCGACCTTGCTCCGGGAATAGCTCTCGCGGGTGGAGCTACGTTTGCGAACGATTCGGGGCAATATACCCTGGTGCATTTCTGGGCTACTTACGACGCTTATTCGCGGATGCAAAACGTCAGATTGTGGAACAGCCGGAAACGGAACGATCAAGTCAAAATCATTTCCGTATCGCTGGACGAGAATGAATCGGTATTCCGCGAGACACTGCGAACGGACGGCCTCGAAGCCGCCGGACAGATACAGGAGAAGCAGGGCGCACACTCGGCTACGTTCAGGAAGTATGGCCTCAAGCGCGGCCTCAAGAACTTTCTTATTGACGACCGCGGCGTAATCGTGGCTGTCAACGTCGCTCACGACCGCTTACAGGAACAGATAAAAAAATAAACATGTTATGGACTTAACGACAGTTTCGGTTGAAAACATAGTACTGATAGGGGCGCTGCTATTATTTATAAGTATTATAGCAGGCAAGACCGGATACCGCTTCGGTGTGCCGATATTAGTGTTGTTTTTGGTCGTAGGCATGTTGTTCGGACATGACGGTCTGGGTCTGGAGTTCTCGAATCCCAAAACAGCCCAGTTGATAGGAGTTCTGGCTCTCAATATCATATTGTTTTCGGGCGGTATGGACACCAAGTTTTCGGAGATACGGCCGATTCTGGCGCAGGGCATTGTGCTGGCGACGCTGGGAGTATTGCTCACCGCCCTTATTACCGGAGTGTTTATCTATTTCTGTACACAGCATTTTTTCACGGCAGTAACTTTCTCTTTCCTTGAAGCCCTATTGCTGGCTTCGGTGATGTCGTCAACCGACTCGGCCTCAGTCTTTGCCATTCTCGGCTCCAAAGGTCTTGTGCTGAAAGAAAAACTGCGTCCCCTGCTCGAACTCGAAAGCGGCAGTAACGACCCTATGGCTTATCTCCTGACTATTACTTTTATACAGTTGATACAGATAGGCGAGGGCAGTCTGTGGCGAATAGCCGGGACATTTGCAATGCAGCTGATTATAGGAGCGGGGCTGGGATTCCTGCTCGGACGAATGTCGGTCAAACTGATGAACAGGATAAATATCGACAACCAGTCGCTTTATACCGTCCTGCTTCTGACGCTTGTATTTATAATTTTTTCGATAACCAACCTCCTTCAAGGCAACGGCTATCTGGCCGTTTATATCAGCGGACTTGTGATGGGCAACTCGCAGTTTGTTCACAAGAAAACATCGAAGAGTTTTATGGACGGAATGACTTGGCTGTTTCAGATAGTAATGTTCCTTACTCTGGGTTTGCTTGTCAATCCGCTGGAACTGCTGCCGATTGCGGGTATAGGTCTGGCTGTCGGTATGTTTATGATTATTGTTTCGCGCCCTGTTGCCGTATGGTTGTGTCTGTTACCTTTCCGCAAGGTGTCTATCAAGGCCAAGCATTACGTTTCGTGGGTAGGATTGCGGGGCGCAGCGCCAATTCTGTTTGCTACTTATCCCTTGACTTCGCACGTCAGAGAAGGCGCCATAATCTTCAATATCGTATTTTTTGTTACCCTCGTTTCGCTGCTGTTGCAGGGTACTACAGTGCCCTTGGTTGCGCAGTTGCTTGGCTTGGCGGGTGAATCCAAGAAGAAACTCAAGCTGAAATCGTTCGATGTAGAGTTGTCGGAGGATATTAAGTCCGTAATGACCGAGCAGAAAGTGGATGCGGCGCTATTGGCTAAGGGCAACCGCATAATGGACTTGACACTGCCCGAAAATGCGCTTATAGTGATGGTCAGGCGCGGCGAACAATACCTTGTGCCGCGAGGCTCAACGGTGCTTGAGCCGGGCGATGTACTGTTGCAACTGTCGGATTAGCATTATATTTCCGTCAGGCAGCGGCTGTGTGTGTGATTAGAGTTATATTTCCGTCAGGCAGCGGCAGGCTGTTGCTATGTCGGGGACGCTGCGAATGATGAGGCTGCGGCGTCCGGGCTGGTCGCGCAAAATGCATACCTTGGAACGTTGCTGTATGTAAGTGAGCAAGCGCGAAAAAGCGTTGCTGCGATAGTAGGGACTCGCATCGTCCTTGATAAGGTATATAGTCATCATTCCCTGCTTCAAAATTATCTTCTCGAAACCTAACTGTTTGCCGAGACGGCGCAACTGTACAACGCGAATCAGCTCAACACCCTGCGCCGGTATCTCGCCGAAACGGTCGCGCAGGCGGGCTACAAAGCCTTCGAGACCCTCCTCGCTTCCTATCGAGTCAAGCTCGCGATAGATACCTACGCGCTCCGAGTCGTTGGGTATATAAGTAGGAGGGAAGAGCAGTTCGAGGTCGCTTTCAATAAATGTGTCGCGCACGAGGTCGCGTTCGCCGCCGGCGGCGGTTTCGTCGGTAGAGTAGAGGTCGGCAAACTCGTCCGTTTTAAGTTCGTCAACAGCTTCTTCAAGTATTTTCTGGTAGGTTTCGTAGCCGAGGTCGGCGATAAATCCGCTTTGTTCGGCGCCGAGCATGTTGCCTGCGCCGCGAATATCGAGGTCTTGCATGGCGATAAAAACGCCGCTGCCCAGCTCGGCAAAGTTTTCTATAGCTTGCAGTCGGCGGCGCGATTCGGGAGTGATTGTGGTGAGAGGCGGCGCGAGAAGATAGCAGAGCGCCTTGCGGTTGCTGCGTCCTACGCGCCCGCGCAGTTGATGCAGCTCCGAAAGCCCGAACTGGTGAGCGTTGTTGATGATGATAGTATTGGCGTTGGGAACGTCGATGCCGTTTTCGATGATAGTGGTAGAAACCAGCACGTCATATTCGTAATTGACGAAGTCGATGATGATTTTTTCGAGCTTTTCAGGCTCAAGTTGGCCGTGTCCGATAGCTATGCGGGCATCGGGTATCTCGCGACGTATCAGCGCCTCCATCTCGTAGATATTCTGGATGCGGTTATTGATAAAAAACACCTGTCCGTTGCGGCTCATCTCGAACTCTATCGCCTCGCGGATAATATCGGGGTTGAAGCGTTCAATCTCGGTCATGATGGGGTAGCGGTTAGGCGGCGGAGTATGTATGTTACTGAGGTCGCGGGCACCCATAAGCGAGAACTGAAGCGTGCGGGGGATAGGCGTGGCGGTCATTGTCAGGGTATCCACGTTAGTGCGCATCTGCCGCAGTTTCTCCTTGACCGAGACGCCGAACTTCTGCTCTTCATCTATAATCAGAAGCCCAAGATCCTTGAATTTTATGTCCTTGCCTGTGAGGCGGTGAGTGCCTACGAGTATATTCAGCGAGCCATCGTCGAGGCGTCGCAGTATGTCCTTCACCTCGCCGGCAGTACGCGCCCGGCTGATGTAATCGACAGTGCAGGGAAAGTCTTTAAGCCGCTCGCTGAAGGTGCGGTAATGCTGAAAAGCAAGCACCGTAGTAGGCACCAGCACGGCCACCTGCTTGTTGTCGGCAACGGCCTTGAATGCAGCGCGGATAGCCACCTCCGTCTTGCCGAAACCCACATCTCCGCAGATAAGCCGGTCCATAGGGCGGTCGCGTTCCATATCGGCCTTGACGTCGTTAGTGGCTTTCAACTGGTCGGGGGTATCTTCGTAGATAAAACCGGCTTCGAGTTCGTCCTGCATGAAACTGTCGCGACTGAAAGCAAAACCCTTTTCGTTCCTGCGCTGCGAGTAGAGGAGGATAAGGTCGCGTGCAATGTCCTTGACCTTCTTTTTAGTGCGGTCTTTCATCTTTTCCCACGCGCCGGAGCCTAACTTGCTCAACGCGGGAGCTTCGCCGTCCTTGCCTTTGTATTTCGACAGCTTGTGAAGCGAATGAATGCTAACGAAGATGATGTCGTTGTTTTTGTAAATCAGTTTTATAGCTTCCTGTATCTTGCCGTTGACTTCGGTGCGCACAAGTCCGCCGAACTGCCCCAGACCGTGGTCGATATGCACTATATAATCGCCGCTGGAAAACTGATTCAGTTCTTTCAGCGAGAGTGTCAGTTTGCCGCTGCGCGCCTTGTCGCTTTTGAGGTTGTATTTATGGAAGCGTCCGAATATCTGATGGTCGGTGAAGAGGCATATCTTCAAGGTGTTATCGACATAACCGGCGTGCAGGGTGTGATTCAGGGCGGTGAAGGCAAGATTGTCGCCGCGGTCGCTGAAGATATCCTTCATGCGCTCGGCCTGCTTGGCGCTGTCGGTCAGCAGATAGACGGTGTAACCCTCTGCGATGTGGCTCTTGAAGGATTCGCTGACGAGGTCGATATTTTTCTGAAAGACAGGCTGGGGCGCGGTATCGAAGGCTATGGTCGAGCCTGTCGCCTGTCGCCGGCTCTGAAAGAGGAATTGCCGGAAACGCCCGGCCTGCGCGGCGAACTCCTCTGCGGTAACGAGTTTGCGGCGCATGTCATCGGCGCTCTTGAAGCCTTCGCCGTCACCGTGATTGACGGGAGCTTCGTCGCGGATGCCCGCAATGCGCTCTACACACCACTCAATATCGTCGGCCACGAGCGTAGCCTCCTTGGGCAGCAGTTCGAGCAGCGACGAATCAGGCTCGTTATGGCGGCTTATTTCGGGAATGACGTGTATCTCGCTACATTTGTCTTTCGAGAGCTGCGTCTCCACGTCGAAGCTGCGGATAGTCTCGACCTCGTTGCCGAAGAAATCGAGGCGATAAGGGTATTCGTTCGAGAACGAGAATATATCTACAATGCTGCCGCGCATGGCGTACTGTCCCGGCTCATAGACGTAGTCGGTCTGCTCGAAGCCGTAGCTGTCGAGCACCTCGGATACGAACATGGGGTCGATTTTCTCACCCTTGTGAACGGTCAGCGTATTCTCCTGCAGGGTAGCCATCGAAAGCACTTTCTCGGCTATAGCGTCGGGATAGGAAACGATGATGCAGCGCGGGTCGGCATCCTGCATCAGCCCAAGCGCTTCGGTACGCAATATCTCGTTGGCGGCGTCGGTATGGCCGTATTTTATATGCCGGTGGTAGGCCGAAGGGAAAAAGTAAACACCCTGACTGTCCATCAGTTGCACGAGGTCGTTGTAGAAGTAACCGGCGTCTTCGAGGTCGTTAAGCAGGCAAAGACATACGCCTCCCCGCTTTTCAAACAGGGAAGCGACCAGAACAGACTTCGCCGAGCCTGCAAGGCCTTTAAGGAAGACCTGCCGGTCGGTGGCCGACAAGGCTGCCTTCAGGTGCGGATGAGCTGCATATACGGATTTTATCTCCCCGATGTCCACTTTTCAGTTTTCTTTCGTAAGTAATTCGTCAAAATAGGCTATGGTCTTCTTCAAGCCCTCTTCGAGGCTGACGACAGGCTGCCAGCCCGACAGTTTTTCAAATGCCAGCGAGATGTCGGGCTTGCGCTGGCGGGGGTCGTCCTGCGGCAGAGGCTCGTAAACAATCTTGGATTTCGAGCCGGTCAGCCGTATCACAGCCTGCGCAAGTTCGAGCATCGAAAATTCGCCCGGGTTGCCGATGTTGACAGGCCCGGTAAAATCGTCGCCGGTCTGCATCATGCGCATCATGCCCTCGACGAGGTCGTCGATAAACTGAAAACTTCGCGTCTGCGAGCCGTTGCCGTAGATGGTGATGTCGCGACCGGTCAGCGCCTGCACGATAAAGTTTGAAACGACCCGTCCGTCGTTGCGGTCCATCCGCGGGCCGTAGGTGTTGAAGATGCGGATCAGTTTAATCCTTATCCCGTGTTGCCGGTGATAGTCCATGCAGAGAGTTTCGGCGGCGCGTTTGCCCTCGTCATAGCAGGAGCGGATGCCGATGGGGTTGACGTTCCCCCAATAGGACTCGACCTGCGGATGCACCGAGGGATCGCCATAGACTTCGCTGGTAGAGGCGTGCAGAATCCTGGCCTTGACGCGCTTGGCGAGGCCGAGCATGTTAAAAGCTCCGTAGATGGACGTCTTGAGGGTCTTGATGGGGTTATACTGATAGTTGACAGGCGAGGCGGGGCAGGCGAGGTTGAAGATTTTGTCCACCTCGGCATAGTAGGGCGTGGTAACGTCGTGGCGTACAAGCTCGAAGCGGTCGTTGCCGAGCAGATGGCGGACGTTGTTTTTGTTGCCTGTGAAATAATTGTCGAGGCAGATAACGTCGTATCCCTCGCTGATAAGTCGGTCGCAGAGATGCGAGCCTATGAATCCGGCGCCGCCGGTTACTAAGATTCTTTCCATAGAAAAGCTGAATGATTGAATTAAAAAGAGTACAAAAGTATAATTTTTTTTTATATTTGCAGCCGTTTAATGCTGTAAAATACTTTCTATGATAAGAGAAATTCAAATGCGACTGCTTCCTCAAGAGGCTGTAAACGAACAGGCTTTGCGCAAGGCGGCCTGCCGCGAGACCGGCGAAAATCCAGCTTCCGTCCGCGCCGTCCGTGTGCTTAAACGCTCGATAGACGCACGTCAGCGCACGGTATATGTGAACGTGTCGCTCCGGCTTTTCATCGACGAAGAGCCTGAGGGCGAGGAATATGTAAGGACGGATTACAGGGATGTGTCTTCCGCGCGGCAGGTGGTTGTGGCGGGAGCAGGTCCGGCGGGACTGTTTGCCGCTCGGCGCCTGATAGAGCTTGGTTTGAAGCCTGTGGTTGTAGAGCGTGGCAGGGATGTGCGTCAAAGGAAGACGGATATCGCGAATATGTGCAGGGAACAGCGTGTAGATGCGGAGTCGAACTACTGCTTCGGCGAGGGCGGTGCGGGAGCATTCTCGGACGGCAAGCTCTATACCCGCAGCAAAAAACGCGGCTCGGTAGAGCGTATTCTGAATATACTGTGTCAGCATGGCGCCGACGTGTCGATTCTGTCGGACGCGCACCCGCATATCGGCACGGACAGACTGCCGCATATTATAGAGAATATCCGCAATACGATTCTGAACTGCGGCGGCGAAGTGCACTTCTCGACCTGCATGACTTCTCTGCTTCTGCGGGGCGAGGAGGTAGAGGGCATCAATACTCGCGACGGACGGACGTTCGCGGGGCCGGTGATACTTGCTACAGGTCATTCGGCGCGGGACGTGTACCGCTGGCTGGAGGCTCAAAACGTGGATATGGAGGCCAAGGGGATAGCGGTTGGCGTGCGGTTGGAACATCCACAGGCGCTGATAGACCGTATTCGCTATCACACGAAAGAGGGTAGGGGATA
>JAITPL010000056.1 GCA_031289445.1 Tannerella sp. | reverse complement strand
CGCAGATCATCCATGGTTTGCAACACTTCATCGCGCGTCTCGCCAAGACCAAGCATGATACCCGACTTGGCAACCGTGCCCGATGCGGCTACCTGTCGGATAACATCCAATGACAACTCGTAGGTCGCCCTGCTTCGTATGGTCTTCGACAGACGGCGGACAGTCTCCAGGTTATGCGAAATGATTTCGGGCGCAGCTTCAATCACCGCACATATCAACTCCCTACGACCCTGAAAGTCGGGTATCAGCACTTCCATTGTCGTTGCAGGATTTGCCGCCCTGACCGCCCGAATCACATTTACCCAATGCGCCGCACCCAGATCTGGCAAGTCGTCCCTGTCAACCGAAGTTATGACGGCATGTTTGAGTTGAAGCAACTTCACCGAGCGGGCGATATTGTCAGGCTCATCGGGATCTAAAGGCGCCGGGCGTCCGGTAATGACGTTGCAGAACTTGCAGGAGCGCGTACACACATCACCGCAAATCATAAAGGTAGCCGTGCCACGCATCCAGCATTCGCCCTTATTGGGACACAATGCACTTGTACAGACCGTATGCAGATGATGTTCGCGAATCACCCTGCCAACCTGCGAAGAAAGTTCACTCTGCGGCAATTTTACTTTCAACCACTCAGGTTTTCTTTGATATGTCATAACGTTCAATCTAATTTTTTTGAATGAGGGCAATTATCAATTATCAATTATCAATTGTCAATTGTCAATTATCAGTTCAAGTCCTCCTGTAAGTCCGTAGTCTTTTTGTCTGTACGCTTCGCCGGCCGGATACTCTTTTACGTTTCTGAAATCCCATGGCGAAACCAATCCTTTCGTATCCTTATGGAATGGGCCTAAGAGATTCTGGTTACTGCCTGTAACGCGCACTTCGACTATATTTTCGCCTTTCTTCAAAATCTTGCTTACATCCAGAACATAAGGCTCGAAGGCGATGATGCCCGCCGACTGACCGTTTACATAAACCTCGCTGACCGTGCCCTGCCATTCGCCAAGCGCCACGGCATATCTGGCCTGCAAGTCGTCGATATTAAACTTCCTGGAATACGCAAACGCTCGCGAGTAGAACGGATAGCCCTGTGATTTCCAGCTATCGGCGGTAAACCCGGCTACCGGAGCGACAATCTCAAAACCTTTGCTTGCCGGTACTACCCTGAAATTACCCAGAATAAAGACCTGTTCTATTTCTGCAAGTATTTTCATCGGCGATACTGTGAGCGAAAGGATGTTCTCGCCTTTCTTTACATACTTGCCGATGTGAATGACGTTCATTTCGGGATCAAGCCACCATTTGCCGCTTTCGGCCTTGACCTCCGCGCCGTTGATGCGCACGGTGTAAAGCGATGCACGCTCGACAACCGCTTTTATGTCGGACATGTCAAAGTTATCCTTGACCGTAAACCTGTACGCAGCCGTGAATCCGCCGGTCGTGAAAGTATCGCGGGCCAGCGTACTGTTACCGAACTGCACGGACGTATTCCATGGATTGCCGTCGCTGAAACCGTGATGCTTGAAAACCATATCTGCGGCAGGGAAAAGATGTATATCCCTGAAAGTCTCGCCGCCAAGCGTCAGGTCGCAGAAGTCAACAGTCAGCACATTGTCTTCCATCGGCCTTATTTCCTCTGCCGTACCTGCAACAACCGAATTGTAATCAATCTTTTCAGATAAATTGAAGCCGCTTTGTTTACTGTCGCAAATATACAGCAGCAAACTTCCTGCCGGCGCCAATTCGTAGGCGAGTTCGATTTTGCCGTCCTTTGTAGCCGTTTCGGGATAATCGTTGATTTCGCCTGCCAGGGTATTCAGTTCAACAGCATCTTTTCCAACGATTTGCAAAGAGCCGGCGGCCGTTTCCGTCAGGCTCGAATTGACAAGAAAAAGTATCTGTCCATCTTTCATCTCGCGGCGTTGATGATAGAGGTCGTTGCCTTTCGCGACAGTAAAAGCGATTTTGGAAGATTCAATATCAAACGTTTCGGCAGAGGCCACAAAGCTGACCTTGTCGGCATCATTGAAGAATGATTTGATTTCGTCGTTCACAGCGCCGTCAAGATATTCGGGCTTCGAGTAGGCGGTAATTTTGCCACCCTTGGCGGCATAATCTTTCAAGAGAGCAAAGGTGGCGGCATCCAGATTCTCCGTCGCCGGCGGAATCACCACATTATTATATGTACGCTTTCCAACGACAAACCTGTTGCCGTTGATGCGTCCCTGATCCTTGAGAATGTTTTCGGAAGCCAAATCATACTCTACCTGTTTCTTTTCGAGTGCGGTAACAAATTTCTGAAACGTTCGTCCTATCTCCATGTATTGCGGATTGCTTTTCCCGAAAGCGTAATAGAGCCAAACAGAGGTCGTCGGCTCAAGCACAAGTATATTATTGACCTGCTCGCCGGCCGAGAGAGCCATCGAGAGACGCGCAAAATAGACGTTCAGCGTGCGATAAGAGTTCCACCACGGCGAGTGAATCGAGAAAACCGGCGGATAGTCGTATTTCCTTGCTCCGGCTATGCTGAGGTCGGCGATATGCTGATTCATGAAGTTTACGCCCAGCGCGTATTCCCAGTCGCCCAGCCGCTTGAAATCGCGGAAAGTCTCGTCCCAACCGCCGCCGCCGTAAGTCTCGCTTAGAGTGCGGTTGCTTCCCATCTGGTTGGCGACGCTTCGCAGCTCCTTGACCGAGCGGGCGTTTCCAAACTGAGCCTGCGGAGATACGTCGTTATACTGGTTGAAAAGCATGTCGATAGCCGGCATCTGATGCCAGGCATACATGGCCATATTGTCCGGTCCGTCGGCAAGAGCAGGCCATCCGTGCTCCCAATAATGGCCGGTGAATTTCAGATTGTTGGCCTCGCAATACTCAAAACAGGGTTTAGACCAACGGTCGATGAACAATTGCAGCAAAACCTGCTGATAGTTATGCCGAACTGTCTTCCAATCGCCTGTCTCTTCGTAGAGCGCAGGGAGATTGGCCTTCAAATCGTATCCCCATCGAGCTTCGAAGACGTCAAACAAGTCCGGCGTCCAGCGAATACCGCCTGGAGGATTAATATTAGGCTCGTCGGTAAACCATCCGGGCACCGTCTTGCCGAACTCTTCGCCAATACGCTGCTTGTAGCCGTCCATCGTTATTTCGATAAACTTCTCGGTAACGCCCGGCAACAGCAGGTCAACATACGAAAAGCCACCGTACCACGGCGACCGGCCGTAGTAGGTCTTCCTGAAAGCAAAGTAATCGCCGGTCTTGCCCGCTTCCGCCTTTGCCGTCGAGGTGATGTCGCTGTAACGGCTACCGTCTTTTTTGAGGATGATAAACCATTCCGGATTGAGGTTATCCGGAATCTGCGTCAGCTTCTCCATCGTCAGACCCTGTCCCTGATTGTAACTCTCCGGCATCTGGTCGGGCACGTGTCCTCCTGCAAAGCCGCTCGGATAGGAGTTCTCGTCGTATATCCACACATTCATATCCAACTCCTTTCCTTTGGAGATGGTGTAATTGTAGAGGTCGTACCAGTCGTCGGAAAGGTACTCGGTAATCATCCCCGGCCGGGGATGGATGAAAACGCCGCCGAAACCCTTGTCTTTAAGTTCCTTCATCGAGTTGTCGATAAGCTCGCGCGTTACTTTGGTGTTCCAGACGTAGAGCGGCGCCGAGCCGTACTCTTTCGAAGGCTTGGCAAACTCCGCCTGCAAGGCCTTAAAGTCATTTACCCGCGAGGTATATTCCACTCGCTCTTCGTTGCAGGAACTCATTCCCGCCAACATAACTAATCCAATAATTGTAAGATTCTTCATGATTATATATTATTAAATTCCACTAAATGCACTGAATCCCCCATCTACAGGCAATACTACGCCGGTTATGAAACTTGCGGCTGGGCTGCACAGGAATTGCACGGCGCCGTTGAGTTCGTTGATGTCACCAAAGCGATTCATGGGAGTTTTGGCCAATACCTTGCGGCTTCTTTCAGTCAGCGAGCCGTCGGGATTGATAAGAACGGCGCGGTTTTGGTCGCCGATGAAGAAACCCGGCGCTATGGCGTTGACACGAACGCCGTCACCGTATTTCAAGGCCATTTCGGAAGCCAGCCACTGGGTGAAGTTGCTTACAGCCGTCTTTGCGGCGGAGTAACCCGGTACTCGCGTAATAGCCGAATAAGCCGCCATGGAGGAAACGTTCACGATGCTACCGGCCTTCTGCTGCGCCATCACCTTTCCGAAAACCATCGAGGGATAGACGGTTCCATCGAGATTCAGAGTAGTAACTTTCTCCCAGTCGGCCGATTTCATGTCAAAGAAATGCTGCTCCGGCGCAAGTGTTGCTCCGGGCATGTTGCCTCCCGCAATGTTGAGCAGAATATCAATCCTTCCCCACTTATCTACAATCTGCAGGGCTACTTTTTCAAGACTGTCCCTGTCGAGCACATTACCGATGAAACCGATAGCTTCGCCTCCTTCCGACCGCAAATCTGCGATACGCGCATCCAACTGCTCCTGACGGATGTCCAAAGCAACCACTTTGGCCCCCGCCCTGACGAAACTTTTGGCGATGCTTCCGCCTAAAACCCCGCCTGCGCCTGTAACTACGGCGACTTTTCCTTTAATCTCAAATTGTTCGTTCATGTTTGTTTATTATTATGTAATTCGTTTTTTACCGTTGCAATCACTCCGTCAATCTGCGCCAGTGCGTACATCCTGCCCAGAAAGGAATAACCGGGATTATAAGCCTTATCCCTGTCGCCGCTCATCAGTCGGCCGTGGTCAACGCGCATCGGCAGTGAGGGATTGAGGGCTTCGAAGATGCGTACGGTTTCTATCAGCCGACCGCGACCCTCAAGATGACCGGCTTCGATGAAATCGCCGTTAGGGAATACATCCGTACTTCGCAGGTGGACAAAGTGCGTCCGCGAGGCAAAGTGACGCGCCAGATCGGGCACATCATTCTGCAAACCCGCGCTTAGCGAGCCGGCACAGAAGGTCAAGCCGTTGTGGGGGTTATCGACCGACTGCAATATCCATCTTATATCTTCCTCGCAGGTAACTATCCGGGGTAATCCCAACATCCGGCAAGGCGGGTCGTCGGGATGCACACACATATTAATGTCGTATTCATCGCAAACAGGCATGATTTGCTCCAGAAAATATTGCATGTTGCGGCGGAGTCTGTCCTTATCAAATCCCTTGTACAATGCAAGCAAGGAGGTGAATGACTCCAGAGGCGTAGGGTCGCCCGCCTTTACGTTTCCGTTAATAAAGCCTTGCGTTTTAACGATGATGACGTCAATCAGGGCTTCTTTTTCGGCTTCGGTGATATGATCTTTCAAACTCTTGACCTGCGCGATTTCATCGAGACTATAGTCATCCCATGCGCCTTCGCGTTTGAGGATGCAGCAGTCGAAAAATGCAAAACGGATTTTATCGAAGTACAGGGTGTATGTACCGTCGTCGCGAAGGTATTCCAAGTCGGTACGAATCCAGTCGATTACGGGCATGAAATTGTAACAGACGGTTTTAATGCCTGCCTTGCCGAGGTTTGCCAGACTTGTTTTGTAATTATCTATAAGGAGGTCGCGATCCCGGCCGCCGTATTTGATGCTTTCGGCGACAGGCAGGCTTTCGACTACCGACCAGTGCAATCCCGCATTGTCGATATACTGTTTTACTTCATTGATTGCCTCCAAGCTCCAGACCTCGCCG